>PYVG01000168.1 GCA_003030745.1 Pseudidiomarina aestuarii
TGACCTTGAATTCTCGCGCCGCTCAGCGAATGGCGAGGGGCTGGTGAAAATCGAAAGCGAGCTCGAGAAGGCGCGCAAAGATATGCGCGAACTCGAAACCGAAGTGCAGCAGGAAACTGAAAAGCTCCAAGCCATTAATGCGGAGCGGCAGCAAAAAGTCCTCGTCCGCCGTGCCGAGCGCGAACAACAACGTGCCGAACGTATTGCCCAATTTGAGCAAACCATGGCGCAAACCTTATGTGACTACGGACGGACACTGCGGTCGTTACCGAATGGCGAGAACATTACCTTTATCCTCGAAGGTGCGGGTGATAAAGAGCAAGGCGGTGAGGACAAAATCTTCATTTTCTCGAAGCGTAATGTCACCGAATGTTCGGGTTCTGACGGAGCGAGTGATCTATTAGCAGAAGCAGTCACGTACTCCTTTTAACTGGTCGTTAGATCGGTTGTCATCTATTCAGGCGCATCCTCGTGATGCGTCTTTTTTTTGCGCAACAAAACAGGTAAAGTACGCCTCCCGCAAGCCACATGAATGAACCGCCAGCAATGAACGTTTCTGATTTTACATTCGAACTACCAGACGAATTGATTGCCCGTTATCCGCAACCCGAGCGCAGTGCCAGTCGCATGTTGTGTCTCGATGGTCATACGGGCACGGTAACGCATAGCCAATTCACCGCTATTGTGGAGCAACTCCAAGCGGGC
>PYVG01000169.1 GCA_003030745.1 Pseudidiomarina aestuarii
ATACGTAGCCTTCTTTCACTGCATGGAAATCGGTGCCCTCAGCATCATCCTGCTGACCACCAATTGGCCCATACCAATAGATATCGCGACCGAATGGGTCACGGTCATGTACCATGGTTTCTGCGCGATGGCGACGGCCTAAACGCGTTACCCGGATACCTTTCAACTGATCATAAGGTACTGAAGGCACATTGATGTTCAGGATTGTATCCATGCGCAATGGCTCATCGGCCATGCGACTCACAATTTCAGCAACAACCTGCGCTGCTGTTTCATAGTAATCATGACCACGCGAGCCCATCGAAACGGCTATGGATGGAAGCCCCATGTAACGCCCTTCCATTGCTGCGGCTACAGTACCCGAGTAGAGCACATCATCACCCATATTCGGACCGTCATTGATGCCCGACACCACTAAATCGACATCGTCGGCTAATGGCGAATTGGTGCCCAAATGCACGCAGTCAGTGGGGGTGCCATTTAACGAGTAAAAACCATTCGGTAGCCGTTGAACCCGCAGCGGATTGTGCAGCGTCAGTGAATTACTGGCGCCACTGCAATTCCGGTCCGGTGCTATGACCCGAACCTGAGCGATTTCTTTTAATGCCGCATGCAATGCTTCTATGCCTGGCGCATGAACACCGTCATCGTTACTGACTAATAACTTCAGTCGTTTTTCCATTTCTGCAAAAGTATCTTGCTGTG
>PYVG01000170.1 GCA_003030745.1 Pseudidiomarina aestuarii
ACTGCCCGCAGGCTTTCATTTGACTACATAAAACTAACGCGCTTTCGCTTCGGTGTATATAACCAAACGCTGAGGTTATTCATGATTTTGAAAGACTTTGTAAACCTTCGAGTCTCTCGTTGCGTCTATTTTTAATTGAACCATAATAAATGAAGTGAATTTACAGCAGGTGACCAGAATGAAAAGAACAGCACTAGCAGTGGTAACAGCAAGCATGTTGACTGGCTGCGTGGTTTACGCAGATGTCGCCGATGACGGCGGCTTGTGGGGCAGCAGCGATCTGCAGCATGAAACTCGCACACTCTCACTGAGCACTTCCGGTATTGATGAGCTCAAGGCCGACACTGGCGCAGGCAGCTTAGAAATTATCGGGGAAGCAGGGCGCACCAGCATTGATGTGACTGCTGAAATCTATTTTCATGACGCAGATGAGATTCAACTCTCACTCGAGCAAGACGGTGACGATGCAGAACTAGTCGCTGACTTTAACCGCAGCTCTTATCGCGGCGATAGCCCCTACATTAATTTGGTGGTTCGCGTACCCGCTGAACTCGAGGTTGAAGTGAATGACGGCTCGGGCTCCATAGTTATTCGTGACGTGCTGGGTGACCTAGACATCGATGATGGCTCAGGCAGCATCAACATTGAAAACGCCGGCAATGTTGATATCGATGATGGCTCAGGTTCCATCACCGTCCGAA
>PYVG01000171.1 GCA_003030745.1 Pseudidiomarina aestuarii
TCACGAAAATCGGCGATTTGCTCCCACAGTTCGGCGGTGACTGTATTCGGCTGTGCGCCTCGAATATCGGCGATGACGTTCAGGTAGTTGTCACGATTATAGCGTCGTATCACGGGCTCCTCGTAGGCCACCTTGAGCGTCGCGAGTTGCGCCAGCGACACTTTGTCACCGCGACTGTTCAACACTTCCAAGCTTTTGAAACGTTGCGGCGTTAACGCCTGCCCAGCCTCACGGCCACGAACATTAATGCTGACTGAACGGATATCCTCATACATGGCACTGATTGGAGCGCCTTCGAGGAGCAGTTGAAGCTGATCGGCCAATAAGGTCGGTGTCAGTCCCTGCAGTTGCAGCGCACTATGATCAATATCGAGCTGGTAGATCGGTGTTTTCTCGTCCCATTCCAAGTGCGAATTATGCGTGTTGGGGTGCTCAGCCATCAGGTCGCGAACTTGATGCCCAATGTCACGCAACTGGTCCATATCGGGTCCCAGAATGCGGAAGGTGATCGGCCAGTTTACGGGCGGGCCATAGAGCAATCGGTAAACGCGCACTCGCGCTTCAGGGTATTGCCCGGCTTCCACTTCTTGTTCCAACGCTGCCATTAGCGCATCACGGCTTGCTTGATCGTCCATAACCGCAACCACTTTCGCAAATGCAGGATCTTGAGGCTCTGGCGCCAAACTAATAAAG
>PYVG01000172.1 GCA_003030745.1 Pseudidiomarina aestuarii
GAATGTATGGTGGTCACGTGCACTCGCTTTTCGTGGCAAAGTCGCCATGAAAGCGTTTCTGTTGGGTGGCTCGTTGTGGCTACCGATCCCGATTGTCACTGGGTTTATTGCGCTCGCTGCGCCACAATTGGGTATCTTCCCACCGAGTGCTGATATGGTTGGACCTATGGTTGCGGCCGAAGTACTGGGTAAAGTCGGGGCCGTGGTGGTATTTGTGGTGGTGTTCTCCGCATTAGCATCAAGCTTAGATTCTCTGTTGGCTGCGACTGCCGATTTGGTCACTCGTGACTTCTACCACAAGAAATTCAATCCGCAGGCGGGTGATCGGCAACTGATGCGTGTCAATCGCTACAGTATTATCGGTTTGGGCGTGCTGACTTGGCTGTTTTGTTTGCCACAAATCGCAACATTAGGCGCACTACTGAATTTCGCCGGTGCCTTTGTCGCTAGTACTATTTTCCCCGTTGTTCTCGGTTTGTATAGCCGTCGAATAACGGGAAGCTATGCCGCAGTTGCCATGACGCTGGGTACAGTACTCGGATTAATCAGCTACTTTATGATTGGGTTCTATGTTGCAGCTCTGGTGTCCTGTGCAGTTTCTGCCAGTATTTGCGCGATAGGCCTGTGGCGCAGCAAAGCAGCATTTGAGTGGGATCAGCTTGCGGAACGCGAGGAGTCACTATGATGAGT
>PYVG01000173.1 GCA_003030745.1 Pseudidiomarina aestuarii
CCCGTTTGAACATTTCCCTCTGCCGGAAAAACTGCAGCATTTACACGACCATGGTCCACGCTTTGTTGAAGCTGTGGGTCTCGCACTACGGAGCTTTACACCATGGCACACGTAAACCTCCTCCCGTGGCGTGAAATTGCGCGCCAGCGAGCCAAAAAAGAGTTTGGCATTCATGCAGGTATTGCCATTGTGGTTGCCAGTGTCGTGGTCGGTATCGCATTTCTTGTCATCGCCGACATGCAACAACGGCAACAGAGCAGAAATACGTTTCTATTTGGTCAGATCCAAATTTTGGATGCACAAATCGCGGAAATCCAAGATATTAATAAACAGAAAGATCAGATTATGAACCGAGTGCAGTTAATTAAATCTCTGCATGAAGACCGCAATACGGCGATCATGATTCTGAATGAATTCTCAGAGCGTACGCCCGATGGCGTATTCCTCACGAGTATAGAAAAGCGCGGACGCTCGTTAACCATTACTGGTAATACCGTCTCAAATAACCGAGTTTCTGAGTTTTTGCGAAATCTAAAAGATTCACCTATTTTAGTAGACCCCGAGATTCGCCAAGTTGTCAGCGATCGTGCCGGCGCTGCATCAACTTCTAACTTTGCAGCCTTCAATCTGATTGTGCGCATTCGCTCCAATGAAGCCGAAGCTGAGGGGGCGAAGCGATGAGTCAGA
>PYVG01000174.1 GCA_003030745.1 Pseudidiomarina aestuarii
GTAATTCGTCAATACCCATGTCGCCATTGACCATATCGGCCATACCGGGAATAGTCTGAATTTTGATATTGAAGCCCTGCAAACTTTCTAAAATTTGCCTACGGACATTACGGCTGCTGCTCGGCAACGCCAATAATATTCGACTAATCTGACTCTTGTTTATGAGCCCTTCTATTTGACTCGGGTCGATAACGGCTAAACCTAATAAGGTAGATCGTTGCAACGTCGTATCGTCATCAATAAAGGCTATGGGATGAAATTGCTCGCCGTTAAATAATGCCTGTGCCAATTGCCGTCCTGCCGAACCAGCTCCATAAATCAACACAGCTTCTTTACGCCGAGTCACCAGGCGTTGGTACAACTCACGCATGGCAACGCGCGCACCGCCAATCAGCAATAACGAGATAAGTGAGAAGTTGATGATGGCGTTAGCAGGGAGACGCAAATTCAGTGCGAATAGACCCAGAACTAAGATCAACGTCGAGAAGAGTACCCCAACTAACACTTGCAACAGCGCTCATGATGGCCTATGGACTGGAATTTGGCCCGCGTATTCCGCCAGCCTGGGGCTTATGGCTGCTGCTTTATCTCGTTATTGCACTGACATCCACACTGGTCTTCATTAAGTTAGGTTTATATCGTGCAGTTGTTCGGTATGTGTCCACTCGCGCGCTGTTGCAAGTGT
>PYVG01000175.1 GCA_003030745.1 Pseudidiomarina aestuarii
CTGTGACCATAAATTCCCGAGGTAATCTTGAATAAACAAATCAGATAAGTCTTCGAGTTCGTTCGCTCGCAATTTCGCCAATAATTCACCATGCTCAACCCCACCATTTTGGTCGAGTGAGTTCAGCATGCTGACAATACCGCCACTTTGGAAGCGGTTAAACGAGACTTCACCTTGATTGAGAACGATGGTTTGTGTGGTGTGCATGCCAATATCAAGAACCAAAATCGGTAGCTTGCTACTCGCCACTTCCGGTTGCAAATGTGGGAGTAAGTAATTGCAGGCGCGCAGAATGGCCTGATTGTCCACGTCCATAATAGTGACGTTCAAACCGGCGTCTTCAAAAACTTGTACTCGAGTATCGACAGAAACCATTCGCGTTGCGGTCACTAAAACGCGTTGTTGACCTAATATAGTAGGATGTTCACCGAGACTTTCGAAGTCATAACGCACTTCGTTCAGCGGGAATGGTATGAGAGCCTCAGCCTCTGCTTCGATTTTTTCGGCAATAGCTTCATCGTCCAAATCAGCGCTGACGGCGATTTGTTTCGATATCGCTAAGTTACCAGATACTGCTGAGACGACATCTTTGGTTTTACCGGAGAGCTTTTTCTTGGCTTGCACAACTATCTTGGCAAGTTTCTCAATATCAACAATTTCGTCTTCGGTGATCACACTTTTCGG
>PYVG01000176.1 GCA_003030745.1 Pseudidiomarina aestuarii
TGGTTACCGCAGGTGTTAGAGACCGAGGATACGGTGATTCCGACGTCTGAGCACGGTAATCGGTTGGAATCTATCATTCGGGCTCAACCTGATGTGGTGGTCCACAATAATTTTATCTCGGGGGTGCTGCTGCAAGCGTTGCAGCGCGCTGCAACGGATTATGGATTTCGTCTAGTGGCTGTGCAACACCCACAATCTTGGCAGGAATGGCAAGAGCAAGGCAAAGCTATCGGTCCAGCATTGCAGCGCGAAGCGACGGTAAAGCAATGGTTTGCTCTGCAGCAAGAACAACTGACTGAAACCGGAAATGAACTACCTCGAACAGTCGCTATTTTGATGCCGAATTATTTTATGTGGGCGGCAGACAGTTGGACCGCCGATTTGCTCGCGCAGGTGGGTGTTGAACTCATCACTCCCATACAAACTGGTCAGTTAGGACAAGTTGGGCTCGCTGGTGTGTTGCGTCTTGAAACCGAATACCTCGTATTGGAGGGATTCTCTGAACATTACTCACGTGGCCAAGATTGGTTACACCATCGAGCATTGCGACAGTGGTCGTCAGAGAGACAAACGACTTCGATTGCAGGTGAGATTGCTGGTTGCCCTGCTACCCAAGCCATTGACTATTTAGAGGCCATACAGAGTGACTAAACCGCATGCAAATAAGGCTGCCATGCAG
>PYVG01000177.1 GCA_003030745.1 Pseudidiomarina aestuarii
CACCGCTTTCGTGAAGCCGCGCTCGACCCTACAAGAGCACACCATAGGTCGTCATCACCAAGCCACCAATGGCGACATGCTGCTGTTATTACGAACCTTCCTCGGCGAACAACGCGCCAGCCAGCTACTGGAGTTTTTTGCGGCGTCCGAACGCGGTATGAAAATAACCGAAGCCATGCGCGAAGATGTCGCCAAGCGCGAATTCATCGACTTTGTAGAGCGGTCACTCAGTGGCGTACTCGGTGCCGCCACAGCTCGTTCACTGGTTGAAGCGGCGCTGCGTGATCGCCGGCTGCATCTGGAAGAGGTTGTTCACTTCTTTGACGACACCACTCAAGCTCTGCAAACTCAGCAGTCCATCCTGTTCAGCTCACTCGAAAACCTTGCCCAAGGTATTTCCGTAGTCGATGCTGAACTGCGCTTAGTCGCTTGGAATAAACGCTATTTAGACCTGTTTGAGTACCCGGAAGGCATGGTCAAACCCGGACAACCGATCGCCACCTTGATTCGCTACAACGCCGAGCGCGGCGAATGTGGTCCTGGCGAAATTGATGAGCTAGTTGCTAAGCGTTTGAATTACATGCAGATGGGCTCACCCCATCGCTTTATTCGCCGCCGCGGTGATGGCCGCGTCATCGAAATGGTTGGGAATCCGCTCCCCAATGGTGGCTTT
>PYVG01000017.1 GCA_003030745.1 Pseudidiomarina aestuarii
CATCCGAAGCGAATAAGGCTACGGAGCCAGCCTGATCCATTGCCACCATGAGCAGCGCGACACCCGTCTGCGGATTGGTTCCGGCACTGATACCCTCAGCCGTCATGAGTTCGGTAAGCTGAGCGACATAATCTTCTGCCGTGATAAACGTCAATTCCGCCAGGCCGATAAAGCGCCCACGAGTTGACGGCGCGTCTAATAAGCTGACCAAATCGATCACGCGCAGAATCTCATTGCGACTGCCCTGCACAAATAAAGCGTTCTGTTCAAAATCAGCGGTAATTCGAGCGCTAGTCAAGCCCTTCAGAGTACGTTCAAAGCTCGTCTTAATGCCGTAACGAACAGGAACCACTTGCAAAATATTCTGTACCGTCTCAGGGACATCACGGACGCGCCGCCCAAGTCCGATCACGACATTACCGCGCGCATCGGCATCGGTTGGATAGATATAAAAAGTCTCATCCCGGTACGAAATACTTAGGCCGTTATCAATCAACAGTTGTCGGGTAAGGCCAAACAGCCGACGCGAACTGACTGGTTCCGATACATTTAAAGTGACCGGTTTGCTCACATCTGCACCGGCTGCAATGACGTAATTGCGCTGCAACGACTCACCAAACACGGATTGGACAAAAGCACGCAACGGCAGCTCATTGGCAGTCACCTGGTGACTGTCCGATTGACTGAATTGCAATGCTGGGTCTGCATCATTCGTGATGGTAGAGGCATCACTCCCGAGTGAATCCAGTCGCGAAAAACCACGCTCAGCTAAATCATTCGCCTCGGTCGCTTCATCAGCGGTGTCATACTGTGGCGCCTCCGTTCGCATCCGATCAGGATTGACCTGATAATCGTCAGGTAATTGAGCACAGCTCGCCACACCCGTTATGGCTATCAAGAGCAGTCCGCTTCGCAGCTTATTCATACGTATGATCACCTTTATTCAAAAACTTTTACGCGCACCGGGGCTTCATTACCCGAGTTCGCGGTAAATTCAACACTATCCACAGCAACCGCAGTGACCGTGTAGCCCGCTAAAGCGTCGCCCTGTCGCAGTTCAATAAACTCAACGTCACGTTGTTCACGATCTTGTGACTCAATCAGCGCAATACGTTGCTGGGTTGCATTGGCAATCAGAATAGCACGTACCCGAACGCGCTTCTTACCTATATCAATACCACCCTGAAGTAACTCTGTTTGCGGAGCTTCGACGGATCCCGCGGCGTTTTCTGAAGTTTCGATTGCCGCCAAACTTGCCAACCAATCCTGCACACGCTTACTGACCACATGGTCAGTACCTGCAAACACCATATCGCTAGCGCTCTGCGTTGACATAGTTGTTGATTCATCGACAGCTGGTAATACTCGCTGGGTAAAATCAACTGCGGCCAATAAGATTGTGATAACCAGCAGGCCAATGACACGTCTATCGCTGATACCTGCGAACCAACTATTCAGCATTGGCACCCCCTGAACGTCCGGCAACCTCGATAATGAGCGTTAACTCGGCTTGCTTATTGGCTCCTGGGTTACGATTCTGTGGGCGTAAACTCGCATCAATAAAACGAATATAGGGAGCTTGCTCAGCTAACGCCAACTGGCCCTGCGCGAGCGTGCGGAAATTCCCGCTCATATTGACCCGCGCCTGCTGCACCTGAATGTTATTCCCAGCCGCCTGTGGTTGCGCCAGCCAACTGAACAGAGTGACTTGATTACCATGTTCACGGGCCAGACGTTGAATTTGATCCTGCACCTCCAAGCGGAAACCAGTGGCATTGCTTGCGTCTGGAAACGCTTGCGCAACCTGCTTTGCGGCCGCGTCGAGCTTGTCTGCCTGAACTTGTAACACAGGGAGTTGTTCGACGAGTCCACCACTGCGATCCACTTGGCGTTGCAGCAAACTGAGTTCACTGCGCAGCTCATCTTGATACTCAACAAGCGGTACCGCAATAAATTGAATAGCCGCGAGCAGCCCTGCAATGATCAGTAAACGCGCTTGTGAGGGACTCATGGCTGCACCTCGGCGGACGGTGAGGCGAGTTGAATTTCAATGGTAAAACGCTCAAGCCCGTTGGGTTGTGAACGTACGGGCGCAGTAAAGTCAGCCGCAGCCACATAATCGCGTTGTAACCATTGCGTCAAAACTTGCGTCGCGCCAGTTCCCTCTGCGGCTAATGTCACACTGCGAAAATCTGATATGGCAGAATTAACCTGCGCGTTGAATGCTTGGCTGTCAGCAATAGTTTGCCAAAACTGGTCTACCGCAACTTGGTTACTTTGATGCTGGGCTAAACCTTGCAACTGCTGCTGTGCTTGATTGATTGTCGCCTGTGCGTTGAGAGCAGCGTCTAAATCGGGGCCTATAGCAGCCAATTGACGTTGCGCTGTTTCCGTCGCGATAACCAGATAGGCGGTCGAAAGTACACCGTATAATACTGCGATGCAGCCTATGCCTAGCAACGCTGGGCGCCAAGGAAACTGAGAATTGTTTGAGGCTCCAGCACCACCGCGCCAGCTTTGCTGCCAAGCAGTGAAACCGACCTTTTGTAACCCTTGCAACAGCATCAGTCGCCAGGTCTCACCGCTTATATGTGAAACCGCAGTTGTACTGACACCGCCTAATGCGAGAAGGGCTCGCTCGGGCGTTGCGACAAGCGGTGATGCTGGTAATGACTGCCAACTCGTTGGGCTTTGCTTCAAAACGAAATAATGTTGACTGGGACCTTGCACGTCGACTAGACCGGTCTCAACGCCGGCTGCAATCAGTAAACTTTCCGGAAAGGCTACCCATGCAGCCTGCACCGCTGGCCGTACCGATGCATGCCAGCGAATCGTCAACACCTGACGCTGACCATTCTGTAGAGGGCCAATGTAATGTTGAACGGTTTGCTCGGCGTCACGCAGCCGGAGCACTCGCTGTAGCTCACGCTCTGAACGAATCGAAAACGTCTCGCGGCGCTCTTCATAGGCTTTGCGCGAAACCACCAATATCGGTACTCGGCGCGGTGTTGATTGCTTAGACTCAAGTGCCTGTAAACGACGCAAGCTTCCCTGTCCATCGGTCCACCACGCAAGATTGGCAATGTACCGCTGGAAAGTTGAAAGTGTCGGTGTCGAAGGTGTTTTAGTTGTCGTTGTCATTCCATTCGTCACTGTAGCGCTCAGGATCGAAGCGTCTGTATTGGCGTCCATAATAGCGTGTACGCGGCGTCAAACCATAGGTGTCGAAGTTCATTTCACGCTCGACGGTGAGGCCGCTTTCTTCTACTGTCAAAGTCACGCGCTGCTCGTTGCCAGGAAACAAGCTGACTACAGCATCGTCGTACTCGCCGGTTAATTCGGAATAGCGGGCTTGGCTGTAGGCGCCACTTGCTCGCATTGCCGAGATACTAGCAGCTAGGCCGGAACGTAGCAATACAGGCAGCAGAGCGTCCGGGGCATGGGCATAATTAGGAATTCCACCACGCGCGGTCACCACGTCTCGAATGCGTTCGATATCGTTGCGGGTCCAGCCGGGAACTTGCTGCACATCCCAAGGCGTTTGAATGTGTAGTCCCTGCTCACGCTGCAAATAATCACGTAAGTTACTCACCAATAATTGGGCACGGGTATTCGGAATGCCACGCAACTCTAATAAATCGACAAGTTCCTGGGAGGGGCTATTCAAGCTCAACAAGCTATCCACATTCTGTAATTGCAATTGAATCGTCCCCTTCAAAGCCGCGTAACTCGGCCGTTCCGGTAATGGCACCGTCATTGGGTAACCATAGAAGTTCAGTGGCGGCAGCACCCGGGCCTCATTTTCCTCATCAATGAGCCCCCAATTACTGGTTAATAATTGTAAATCGACAAACTGTGTTGCTGAATAAAGTGCCAGCCGCTGCTCAGTGACATCCTGTAGCTGTTGGGCCTGACGCACCGACTGATTGGAGTTCGCCACCACAATTAGCAGTAAAAGCGAGATGATAGCGACAATCAACAGCACCTGAAATAAGGCCATGCCGTGTTGCACTCTCGTTGACATAGGCTGCTTACACGTCACGGGTGTACCTCGCGAGCTCTTGTACGGCGCTATCCGGTAAAGTGATATACCAGACCACACCAGCTGCATTGATTTCAATTGCCAGTGGATGCAAGGTGCGCTGCATACCATCGTAGTCCGTATACCACTGTGGTGTGGCCACGGTATCTTCAAAGCCTTCTGCCGAGATGGCTAGACTGCGGGTGGTTAGATCAGCCCATCCCTGATAACGAAATTCAATACTTGAGGCATTTTCAAGCAACACACGACGAAAGTTAAAGGGGAGTGTTTGCGAGGCACGCTCGAGCGCCTGCTCACCCAGCGGAGCCTCCTCATAAACAAGACGGAAACCGTTTTCATCATTGGGCTCGCGAAAGATCCGAAACACCGCACTCGTGGCCGGGTCTTGCACACTGAGGCTCGCCACACCAGTAAAACCATCTTCTCGTCCGAGAAAATAAAATCCAGGTGCATCATCGTCACTGAGCACCACTTTCGGATACACGGCTTGGGTTACTCGGTGCACCAGTTGCCAAGTCCGAAAATCGTCTCGGATTTCGCTAAACTTGCCCTGATTGCGTTGCCAATTTTGGGTGAAGTAATCATAGGCAAGCGCTGCGCTCAGCATCACTAAGCTAATCAACACTAAGCTAATCAGCGTTTCGATGAGGGTGAAACCGCCCATTGTGCTTAGAGAGGTGCGGCGTTGGCGTCCCATACCAGCTCCTCATAAATAAAATTTCGTTGCGAACTGTCGAACTGCAAGTCGAGCGTAACTTCAAACAATTGATAGCGTGGGCGATAACGCACTAAATTAACGTCTTCACCGGATACCCGAGCAGGTGGCGGAAGGTCTTGCAGTAACCGTGCCTGCCACTGAACCTGCACACCATTCACGGCAAATTCACCGCTCGTGATCCGCTCATCGCTATCAGTTACTGGTTGTTGTAATTGAAAGCGGATTGCCGATTGCAGCGTCTCAACTTGCGTCAGAATATGGACGACTTCTGCGGCTTTGGCGGAGCTTTGCTGGCTATTTTGAAAGGCGACCAGGCCAGTTGTTACCGCAGCAAATAAGATAGTCATGGCCATGAGCACTTCAATAAGGCTGAAACCGCGTTGCTTAAGGGGCATTCGCTGCTCCTTCAATTGCAGGCGGATTGAGTTCACGCTGTCGGCTTTGCTCTAGTTCAACCCAGCGCACCGCTGCTGGCGTCCAAAAACCATGCGAATTGAGCTGCAATTCTTGCGCTGGAAACTGCAGGCGCTCGTAGGTGTGGCGTTGCACCAGTTGCTCGCCCATATACACTTGCAACTGTTGTTGCTGCAAACGCACCGTCACATCTGCCTGTAACCTGAGTGCTTGAAACGCGGTCGCATCGAGCTGCCGCAGAAACTTTTCACGCTCTTCGGTCACTTGCATGCGTTCATATTGATTAATGCCGACAGGGCCAATAAGACTCAAAGCAATGCCGACAATGGCCAGCACCACCAGTAACTCAATCAAGGTAAAACCGCGCCAGCGGGGGATCATATGTTGACGTCTGTGACGGCAGAGATACTGAGCATCATAATCACCACAATGCTGCCGACCACAGCTCCCATAAATAGAATCATGGCGGGTTCGAGTAAACTAGTGAAGCGCGTGACCCAGCTGTAGAAAGTGCGCCGTGAACGCTCGGCAATTTCGCCGAATACGCGTGACAGTTCGCCACTTTCTTCACCAATGGTTAACAGCGCTGCGTAAAACTGCGGATACAACCTCGTCTCGCCGAGGCTAGAGGCAAGGCCCTGCCCGCGATTGATGTTCTCGGTGGCGCGCGCGACTTCTTCACGTAACGACAGCGTACGCAAGGTCTTTTGTGCCAGCTTCAAGCTGCGGTCAATCGCCACGCCCGAGTCGAGCATGATATGCAACGCAGAATTGAAACGAATGCGTTCTACCAATAAGTTCGCGCCACTGATGACTGGCAACCGTTCGCGGCAATAGGTTCGCACCCGCAACACACTGGGATGTTCCTGTCCGCGCCAAGCAATAATACCGATGGCGATCAGCGCAAGCAGCAGATAAAGTTGGTAGTTGATAAAAAAATCACTGACAGCTAATAACCCGAGGGTATAGCCGGGCAAGCCTTCTTGATCCTTGAATATAGTAGCGAGGTTCGGCACCACAAAATTGAAGATAAATACAATCGCTAGTAAACACACGCTCAAGATAACAGCGGGATATACCAGTGCTTGTTTGACTTTGTCACCTAAGTCGAGTTGATACTTCAGCTCGTCTGAGAGTTTGGTGAAGATACTCGCCAATTCCCCGGTTTCTTCGGCAATTTGAACCAAACCCAAATACAAGGAATTGAACACTTTAAAGTGACTGAGTGCCTCAGATAACTTGTGGCCTTGCTTGAGCTCGCCCAGTACCTTGCGGATCATGTCGCGCAGGGCTGGCTTTTCAACATTGTTGAGCAGGATTTCGAGGCCTTTGTCGACTTTCAAACCAGAATTTAGCAACAAAGCCAATTCTGAAGTGAAAAACTCGACGTCTTTGAGGTTTAACGAGCGCTCACCGAATAAGGTCGTCATCGCATCTTGCTGTTGCAGTTTGATGTCCGCGACCAACAGCTGTTGTGCTTGTAACTGTTGCTGCGCTGCCTGTTGGCTTGCAGCTTCGATGGTGCCTTGTTGTTGCACCCCGGTCGCATTGTACGCGGTGTACTTAAACTGAGGCATTAGCCGGCCACCCGCACAACTTCTTGAATGGTGGTCTCGCCGCGCATGGCTTTCAAAATGCCGTCTTCGAGTAAGTTGCGGAACCCTTTTTGGCGATTCAGCGCTCGGGCCTTTTGTAAGAAGTCACTACTACCGAGTAATTGCGTTAAGTCATCATCACAACGCATATACTCAATCAATGCTACGCGGCCTTGGTAGCCGGTATGCGCACATTTTTCACAGCCAACCGCCTGCATAAACTGCGGCTGTACTTGGAAGCGCTCGGCCAGCCATTCCATTTTGAGTTTCTGATAATGTTCAACAGCCTCGGGATCAGGTGTTTTGCAATGTGGACATAACTTACGTGCCAAGCGCTGCGCCACAATCACTTTAATAGCTGCGGCAAGGAGGAATTCCTCAACACCGAGATCCAGCAGTCGGGTGTAAGCACTGGCAGCATCGTTGGTGTGCAAAGTACTGAAAACTAAGTGACCGGTCAGTGCCGATTGCAAGGCAATCGAGGCGGTTTCGTTATCACGAATCTCACCGACCATGATAATGTCAGGATCTTGTCGAACCACGCTACGCAAAGCATTCGCAAAGGTAAAGCCAATATCGCTTTGTACTTGCACTTGGTTGATGCCGTCGAGTTGATACTCAACTGGATCTTCAATGGTAATAATTTTAACGTCTGGGTCATTACGCCGCGATAAGAACGAATACAAGCTCGTGGTTTTACCAGAACCTGTAGGGCCCGTCAGCAACACCACGCCTGAAGTAGCCTGAATGTCATGCAGTAATGCTTGCTCTACATCGGCCTCAATACCTAGTACTTTGACGTCATACGACAAGCTGTCTTGCAGCAAAAAACGCATGACCACACTCTCACCTTCACCGACCGGTAACGCGGATACCCGAACGTCGACATTCATCCCGTCGATGCGCAGCTCAATCTTGCCATCTTGTGGGCGTCGCTTCTCGGCAATATCCATGTTGGACAGCAGCTTTAAGCGCGTCACTATCGGCAATACCATGTGCATCGGAATAAAGTCAGCTTCATGCAACACGCCGTCGATACGGTAGCGGACGCGGCCTTTACCTTTCCATGGTTCTATGTGCATATCCGATGCCCGCCGACGCAATGCTTTGGCAATCAGTGTATTGAGTAAATTAACAGTAGGCGCTTCGGAGGCGAGCTCACGTAAACGGTCTTCCTCGAGCACACTGAGGTTGTTGCTCGCTTCACGCGGAGCTTCACCTTGTTCGTAGCGATTCTGCAACCGACCATATTGCTCATCACTGGCAATTTTTAGGGTCAATTGTGGGTATTGATTCGCCACTAACTCGAGAATAGCTGGCGTGGTTGGGTTGGTGCAGATAACGGTTAATGACTCACCGGCTGCAATCGGTAATAAATGATGCTGCTGCAAGCGCGCCAAATCCGCAGCGGGCACTTGCTCTTGTAGCGCTTGCCAATCGGCGTCATGGTCGAGCAAATGCTCGATGGTTTCATCGCTAACGCGTTCTAACTGATAAACATGGCTGTAATAGTCGGGCAAAAACTCTGAACTTAGTGCGCCCATGCGCACAAGAATTTGCTCCAACTGACCACCATTGCGACTTTGGAATTGAATAGCCTTGTTGACATCGTCAGCATTGACTCGAAATTGCTCGACGAACAGTGCGTTCACATCAGTCATAGCATCACTTACGTAAATAAATGTCGTCTTCGCTTTCTTGGCTATCGGGGCCAAGCGACTTCAGCGTATAAGGGCGGTCTTCCTCACCGGGCATTTTGTACACGTAATCATTGCCCCACGGATCGACCGGAATATCTTCTGGAAAATAAGGACCCTGCCACCGTTCGTTGTCACTGGCCACTAACAGGTCTAAATTCGCTGGAAATGCGCCCAAGTCGAGACGGTAGGTACTAATAGACGTCTCCAACATACGCATTTGTGTTTGTGCGGTTTGCACTCGCGAATCATCTACCTTGCCGAACATTTGCGGCCCTACTAACGATGCCAGCAAACCCACAATGACCATCACAATCAAAAGCTCTATTAGTGTAAAACCTTTGGCAGCTTTCATCATTTTCATGCTTCTTTGTCCCTTTTTTAATCAGTGTAGTACGGACTGCGACGGTCGGTAGAATTAAACAATTGAATACTGCGCTGCAGCATTTGTCCACCATCACGAGTCAAAGGCGTCCAGCCAATCACACCACGGTTACGGCTATGCTGTAGTTGCAGCAGATCAATTGGAATACTAATGTAGAAGCCCTTAGTAAAGCTACCCTCACCGTAATCTTCAGACGATACATTGGTTTTCGACGCAAACGCGCCAACAATCATGCCACTACGAAACTTGTGTTCGAAGTTAATCTGCAACCCGCGATCGCCTGCCAAGAACTGCCCCGCTGCTACTTTAAACAACGAATTCGGCATAAAGTTCGGCTGCCAGTAGCCGGTCACATGGCCGGTAAATACATCGTAGTCGAGGAAGCCAGTATGACTCTCATAATCGCGTTGCTTGACCCAGTTCAAATCGACACCAAAGGCCCAATTGGCATCCAATTCACGATACAACAACTCGGTTCCGACACCGCCGAACATCCGCTCCATGTACCCCGCGTAATATGCGGTATAAATATTGTCGGCCGGCTGGTCCATATGGCTAATCTGTAGCCGTTCCATCCAGACATCGCTGAACGTCACATACTCACGGATGTAGGTGCGGACTCGTGGCAAGGGGGACTCGAAACCATCAACGAGGAAATTGAACTCATCGAAGTTGGTCATCAAGTTACCACTTATGGTGCCATGGATGAACGTGTTCGGCGCAATCCACCAGTCACTGGTGACGTCCAGTCCCAACTGATACATGTAAAAGTTTTCAGGGTTCCCAAAGGCTTGGCGCAAGAACGGTTTAACACTGACCCGTGGGTAAGTAATTTTTATTTCACGCTCGTAAGCACCTTCTTTATCGCGCTCACTCAAGGGTGTATCGACTCGCGTCACCGCATCCGCAAAGGTGGTATTGATATCGCGTCGCTCAATTGCGTCCAGCGCAGTTTCGACATCAATCACATCGGTTGCCATCTGCATGTCGTCAATACTCTCAACGATCTCATAGCGCGTGATGGATTCTGGCAGTGCTGACGTTAAAGTTCGCGTGATATTTTCTATCGCAAATTCGTTATCACGGTAATAGGACTGATAACCATAAATTCGGGCAGTGTCGTCTGTTTCACTCTCGGCATTGGTTTTGAAGAACTGCATTTCCCGCACGTTCAAACCACCGTAACGGTTAATTTCGCGCGCTAAGCGCCGTAATTCTTGCTCGTCATCCAATGCCGTTAATGGCTCCACTGCTTTTTCGCTGCCGCGCGCTGGAACGCTGCGGTCAACTTTGACTTGCCCAAGCGAAGTGAAGTTGGTTCTCATGGTAAAACCAAACATCCAGGTATTGCCGCGCTCATAGCTTAACTTCAATGAGAAATTGTCAGTCAGTTCATACTCAGCGCCATAATTCCAGCGCGAATCGGCTCGTAAATTCCCCAGGTAACGCTCATTGCTGTAATCATTGCCATCGTACTCGGCTTTCAGCGTTAATCCATCAATCGGGCTTTTATATTGGACACCGCCAAAGAGCGACGCGGGCCCACGAAACCATTTATCGATTTCAAATTTACCACCACCGCCAAGGAACTCCTCTTCACGAGTACAGAAGCTGTCTCTGAGCTCGCAAAACGGGTTGGATATATCATCACCACTACCTATATATCCCCAACCTAGACCGAGACTAAAATCGAAGTCACCGTAACGTTTGCTCGCGACCAAAAATTCACTGGCAAACACACCGGTGCCGGCTAAATCACGCCAACCTAAACTCACTTGCGGCAAATAATAGCTTTCTTCCAAGAGCCGAATTTTGACGTCTAAACCTTTATCTTTACCGGTCTGATCACCACTGAAATTCGGATCGGCACTGTATAAAATAGGCCGGATATCCACATAGCGGATATTGGCTTCTAGCCATGGCAATAACTGCATAGACACAGACATGCGCCGATATTCTTCGCTGTCATAGTAGGTGCCTGAAAACTCGCCATAGGGCGCCATACGCGCAGTTGGCATTTGCAATAAGCCGACGCCACCATAGGCGGTTTGTGTGGCTGGCATTTCGTCCGCTTGCGCAGCGCCGAAAATCAATGCGATGGCGGCCGCTAATGCTGAGCGACGCCATGAAACAAACGTACACATCATGAAGTAGGATTCCAATAACGAACCAACGAACGCAATCGCTGATTCATACCCTGAAAGCGGTCAATTAACCACGCTTCAGGTATTTCGATAAACAACACCGCACCATAGGGCGCTACTTGGTCATTATTGTTGTAGTAGGCAACCGGGATCTCCGTCAGTTGCCCAGTTAAATCAACTAATGCCACACTAGCCAATTTGGGTAACCGCGCAAAAACTTGCTGTTGCTGCAGTACGCTACGAACCGATAACATTGAGTCATAGGCTTGAACTTGTGCTTGCCCACTCTGCGTCAAACCGACGACTCGCCACGGAATAGCCGTGTTCGAGCTAGGTGGATACAAAAACTGATAAGTGCCAGCGGGAAGCAACGGATTGTGTTTAATAGCGCGCGAGGTATCTGCCGCTGAACTATAAAAACTGGGGCGTTCATAGGAGTAACCGGGCTGCATGTCAGAGCGCTCTTCAATAACTGTAACACCTACGGTTTCTGCACCGACAAGCGGCCACGAACGTACCTGTGCAGCCAATTGACGCAATGATTCAGCGACATCGTATTCACCAAAATCTCGATAGTATGCACTCATGGCAATCAAGTCAGTGACAACCGCTGCTTGCTCGGTGCGAATTTGGTTTTGTTTGTTGGTACTGACCAATCGCGTAGCTGGCCAATAGGTTCCTGCTGGGATATCTGCCACTTGGTAGACTTGACTCAGCCGCGGTCGCTCATTGAAGCCGTAAGTTTGTTGGCCGACGGTAATGGTCACGACTGCTTGATCTTGCGCTTGCACAGGTGCTGCTGCAACGCTGATTAGCAGCCCAGCCGCGCCGAGCAATAATGTGGATAGATATCGCATTAGTACAAATCCCCACTGTAGGGCTTCACCTCGGCTAATGACGCATAGCCATGCTGCTGAGATAACCACTGTTCAGACTTGACGGTGCGCCCATTGGCAAGCCAAAAGGTGTTGGTAAAGGATTGCGGTCCAAACAGCGCATTATCTGCATAAATGCCCTGCTCAGTAATTTCAATCACATCCAGTTCGGTGCCGTCAGGATGAATGTAGGTTTGCGTGGTTGATGCGACTGAAAATGAACTGCTTACTGCAATTCGTTGCGCTTGCAGCGTGCCATGACCGAGAAACTCAGCTTCACGTTCCCAGGTCATTGGACAAGTGGTCAAGTCTTGTTGAAACCGCATTTTTTCAGTAAAGCAGAGCAGTGGGTCGGCATGCGTGTTACTGATGTGACGCGGAAATGCCGCCAGGCCGCTTGAGGCAACAATGCGCCCCCGCTGGGTCACAATTACTTCACGCGAACCCGAAACCCAATTGCGTTGCGGTTGGATATCACCGCCACTGACTTTGTTCAGAATCGCTGCTATTTGTGGTGAGCTCTCGGTTTTGACATACACAGTTGCATACGTGAGGTCGTTGAGCGCTCGCTCAGTAAATACGAAGTCTTCTGGCTCACTAAAGGCGGTTTCGGCCATTTCCATAAAGTTGCTTACCCGCACACTGCAACCACTTAAGGTCAATAAGCTGGAGAGGACGACCAGAGGGATAACACGATTCAGCTTCAACATTTCTTACGCTCTTAAAAAAATACCGCAGTGCGCACCTGCGGTATTTCGTATTTACAGTATTGCTCTACCAACTTAGAACGAACCGGTTGTAGTGGTAACCGTAGTTGTTGTTGGTGGAGTAGTCACCGGAGGCTCAGTTACTGGAGGCTCGGTCACCGGAGGCTCAGTCACCGGCGGCGGAGGCGGCGGTGGTGGCGGCGGTGGTGGCGGTGGCGGTGGCGGTGGTGGAGGCGGCGGCTCAGAGTCGCTGCTGTCCAACATAGTCACGCCTGCAGCTACAGCGATGGTTGTCGCGATAACTACTTTCGGAGTCACTGCGCCAAAACCGCTCGCTGAATCAGGAGCAACTTCACCACTACCTTGCATAGCAATAGCAGCTGGCGTAAGCGCCACGCTAATTGCAACAGCTAAAGCAGTACGTTTTAACATTTTCATACACCTCTATGTGTTTGATTGGCCAATCGATAACCGGACTCCTGTCCGACTATGATTGCTGCCAGATTAGCATGATGTTTTATTCTTGTGAAGCAACTTTGTGTAAATGAACATCCATTTGAGGATACGGAATTCCGATGCCATTTTGATCAAGTGCCAGCTTAATTTCTCGCATCAGATCCCAGTACACACCCCAGTAATCAGTGCCCTTAACCCACGGGCGCACAATGAAATCAACGGATGAGCTGTTCAGTGCGTGAACCTGAATATTCGGTGCTGGCTCTGGCAAGATACGCGAGTCTTTGGCGAGCACTTGCTCAAAGACTTCTTTACATTTCTGTAGGTCAGCGTCGTACGAAACGCCAATCAACAAATCGACTCGACGCGTGTCTTCACGATTGTAATTAGTAATTGGCTGCGTCGTTATTTGTGCGTTTGGCACAAACACCACTTTATTGTCAGGCGTTTTCATGATGGTTTGGAAGATATTCACTTCTTCCACGGTGCCAGATACGCCACCTGCATCGACATATTCACCCGCGCGGAATGGGCGAAACATAATAATTAATACGCCAGACGCAATATTCGACAGTGAACCCTGCAAAGACAAACCAATAGCCAAGCCTGCAGCACCTAAAATGGCGATAAACGACGTGGTTTGCACACCCACTTGCGACAGCGCCATCAGCAACGCGGCGATAAAGATGACGGTTTTGATAATGGCGGTAAGGAAAGAAATCACGGCGCCGTCCATGCCGCGCTTGTTCATTCCTTTTGCCATCAACTTCGCGGTACTATTGGCGACGATTTTACCCACCACCAGAATGACAATACCGACAAGAATTTGTACGGCGTAACCGAGCAAGGTGGCTTGGTTATCGCTGATCCAGGTCATGATTTGGTCCATAAAACCCTCTTTTGAATCAAATTGATACTAGCTATACGGCCATAAAGTGTAGCTGGTTTAGAAACGAAATCCAAATGCATAACGGCCTGCGGCATCAGGTTGCCCAATGAATGGCAAGACTTCTTGAACCTCCGCTGGTGTTTCGATAGTGGGCTGGAAGAACCCATCAATGCGGCCACGAGGAATTTGTCGTGAGCCTTCCACCAACGCCTCAAAACTGAGACCTAGACGGTTGGAGCTCGGCATCGTTATGGCAATCGCCTCAGCGTCAGTGCAGTTTAATTGCATGGCAAAGTCACCTAATTCGAGCCAACGATTCTCCAGTTGCACCTGCACCGAATTGCCTTCAATGCTGGCTTCTAAAGCTGAACACCAAGTGGGCTGCTGCCAACTGGCCAATTGATAATCTTGAATGTTGAGGTTCCAGCGACCGTCGGTTGGCACCAGCATCGGCACATTGAGTGCTCGGGCACCACGTAAAATGTCTCCGCTCAAGTTGGCGTTAAACGCTTGCAACCCTGAGCTAGTGGCGCTGAGTGAGCCCTGCCCGAAGACTAAATTGGTTAATTGCGGGACGTTAAAGTCGACTGCGAGCGTGCCTGTGACCAGTGCCCACGGACTGACTTGCCAGCTCACTTGTTGCAGTTGTATGGGTGCGCCTGTTGGGAGGCGCGTTTCAACGCTCGATGCGCTACCACTCCATAACGAGCCCTGTAAGCCATGCAGACTCACCTGCTGGGCGGCGGGCGTTTGCGCGAGCGCCCAACCAATCAATCGCGCCGGTGCTAATACGACCATCGCAATTAAATAGATAGGTATCAGCCACAGTAACCAAGTCCAACGCATTAGCCACGTACCTGCAGTTTGCGGACACGCACTAAGCCGGGTGCACTGCCCTCGGCGACATCTAATGCTTCAATGACCATGCCACCTTGTCCTTGTAACGCGTTAAGCATTTGCACCAAATTGTTGAATGGTGCTTCATCAATCACTACCAACAAGCCACCTTGCCCTGGTTGCATGCGAGTGACGCTGATCTTGCTTTGATCGGCCAGACGGGTCACCCGCTGGGTCAGACTGCCACTGGCTTGATTGGTGGTCGCAGCAGTGCTACCGCTGTCACGAGCGGCTTTCAACAATCCAGCCTGTTCGCGGACTTTCGCGAGAACCTGCTGTTGCGCTTGTAACTGGAGTTCACGTTCTGCAATACCGTTAGCAACGGGCAGCCAGGCAATCGCATACACAATTGCAACCACGGCTAAGCCACCCAACACGCTCACGAGCGTGCGCTCACGGGTATTCATTTTCTGCCAATAAGGGTCGATCAGTGCTTTGGTCTGCTGGCTGAGTGAGTTAAATACTGTCATTTGTTATTGCTCCTACCTGCTACCGAACGCGCACGGTTAATGTGCCACTCACACCGCTATCGTTGTTACTGATAGAGCCTTGTTCAACATCATACCCACCAGCTTGCTGTGCTGCGGTACGAAACGCTTCAAAACTATTAAAACGCTCAGCACGCGCTTGCAAACGCAGCTCACCGCGTTCAAAGCGGAGTAATTCGAGTTGCATGTCACCCGCGGCTTGAAACGCCGGCTGCAAATCAGTCAGCACTTGCATCACATTACCGCTGACTGCTGCAGTTCCTGCTACGGCCTCAAGCTGACGACGCAGTTGCACTTCCGCATTCACAATCTGGCCTTCACCTGGCACCACGTCACGATAGGTTTGCTCAATGGCAACACGTACTTGTTCTTGTTGCTGTCCAAGCTGAATATAGGTTGCCACTTGCTGCACATACACCAATGCAATGAGCACCGTGGCAGCTGTGGCAACTGGGCGCCATTGTAAGTGAGTGCTTACCTTGCGGCGTTTACGTGTGACCTTGTAGTCGTTCTGACGTAGATTGATAGTGTGCTTATGCGCCGCGCTATTGGCGTTGGCAACGATGCTCAGCGGAACTTCAATATCGGCCGCTTCTAATTTGTCACTGGTGACTTGTACTGGGCCAAAATGCACCATTTTGGTGCAATCCGCATCCACAAAAGTCTCGAGGCCAAGACTGTCGAGAAGGTCTGCTTCGACCGCAAAACCCGACTGCTCACCATTGCGAATAATGACGTCATTGCCAAGCTGCAACGCATGCGCTGTATTCGCTGGCGGCGCCGGCAACATATAAAAGTCAGGAAATAACTGATCGGCCTCAATATCAGCTGCTTGCAACCACTCGAGCCAGTTTTGCATAGCCGCATCGGAAACGACGGCAACCGGAAGCGGTGTTTCAGCTCCAGCTACTTTAAAATTGGTAGGCCAAGCAAAATGAAGCTTGTCGATATCAGTCGCGAACTCATCTTCGAGTGTGTTTGGCACTAATTGCGCCCAGAGCCGCTGCGAACCAGCCGGTAACGGTGCATGTTTCATACTCACCGCTTGCCCTGCTACAAACACCGCCACGTCGCGACTGCGAGCGCGCTCGGTCAATTGCGCTAAGTCACTGGCTTGTGGCACTGTACCGCTCGCGATCAATTCGCTGGTGGTGCTATTCCATATCAGCCAATGCACGGGTTGCTCAGCGCTTGCGGGCAGCCGAATGTACAGCGTTTCCATATTAATCTCCTATGCTTCGGTAAAGTACCCGTGTCTGCTCTTCACCGATGAGCAAGAACGAACGGCCACGCAAGGTTAGATCACCGAAGTTAATTTGTGCTGTGACTTCAAAATACTGACTTTTCACGGACAGATCGTCAAGCGCTCCGCCCAATTGACTGACAACCGTTGCATCAGGGCGAACATTGCCCCCAAACTCCGGTCGAATTTGGTTCGATTCAGCGCGCGACATTGCGCTGTCATTGCGCAGGTTTTCGGTTGATTCGTAGCCCTCTTCGGGCCGACTATTGAGGAAGCTCTGCGCATCATCAACGGTCATGGCACCCAAGGTGGCGGCATACAATAATTCCGGCCGATTCTCAGGTACGGTGTTCGGATTCAATGTCCATTTGGCGTTGTTCGGCCACATACACAGGTAAGGCTTCATCACTTGATAGATTTGTGGTGTGACACCGCGAATCAAACGCAACTCTGAATACTCAGCCAAATAGGTATTGCCGGTGCGATACGGAAACTCACGTGATTCATAGTCGGCGTCTTCGGCACCATAACTGCTGACCAAGTTTTGATCTTCATCGAGCCAATCGACGGTACTATCGACAATAGTATCGATGGTGTATTGATCGCCATCTTCCAATACTGCCATTAAAAGCATCCGAAATTGTGTTTTGCGACGCTCAAGCAGACCTTGCTGATCTTCAGGTAGGCGCATGCTGTTGACGTTGAAACAGCTGTGCTGATCTTTAATCACGCCTTGAATGTCGCCCCCTTCAACAGGGTACCGCTGCCCGCTCGAGCTTTGCAGTGCCCATTCTTGCTGTAAGTGTGCGGTAAAATCATCTTCCACTAATTCGGTTTGCAGTAAGTCACGCACTATGGTTTCGGCACTGACCCAATACCAATGGCCTTGCTCGGCTTGTTGTAAGTTGGCAGTCCGCAGCACGCTGGTTTGTAACCGTTCACTCAAACTCATGGCAACCACGGCCACGATAGCGACGACCAGCAGCACGATAATTAACGCGACGCCTTGTTGTTGTGGCTTGCTTGAGCTCATGTGCTTGTGCATTAGCTTTCTCCGCCATTCGGATTATCTGGGGTGTCCGGCTGCGGGTTATTCTCGTCTGGGTTCTGTTCAATCGGCTCGGGCACTTGCTCTGTGAAATCACCGCCGTTAATGGTGAACACGCGTTGAATGTGGCCCCAACGCTCGGTGACTAACGTCAGCTCGATGGCCAACGGTAGTTCATTAGTAAAGTTCCACTCTTCGAGCCATTCATCACTGCCAGCTGCGCCCGCGCCAGCATTATTGCGCGCTTCATCAGCAGGTGGGCGCCGATAAAACATGAGCTCCATCGACTCGACACCCTCGAAAATAATACGAGACTTGGCATCTTCACTGGCGCTCACATCCACATAATAAAAATTCTCGCGAACCAAATTACCCTCTTCCAGCAAATATGCGACTGGCTCGAGTTCACTGCGCGGTAACATGGCACCGGGGTTTAACCAGCCGTTGCGGACAAAGGCAAACCGCTCGTCATCGGCAAAAAAGAACCTGCCCGTAGCGTTCTTGCGCGGCACCATGGAGCGAATGTCTCGTTCTAAGGTCAGCATGGAATATTGCAGTTGTTGCAGGTCTTGAATCGCGCTTTCGCTTTGTTCGCTCGTGCGCATCATACTGTTGACGACACTCGACGCCGCTATACCAATAATGGCAAAAATCGCCATGGTGACGAGCACTTCCACTAAGGTGAAGCCGCTTTTGCTTGAGGTGTTGCCTAACCGTTTCATTCGCGAATAGGCCCCTGATAGACGCTGATCTGATGCAACGGACGTTGCTCAGGATCATCCGCCGGTGCAACCCGCACGGTTACGTAATAAATGCCTTCGTTGGGTGTGTCACTGACTTCAACGGTCCAGTTAAAAGATTGGTCGGCAATAATCTCGGTGCCATTCGAGTTGTCACGCGGCGGATATTCCAGTGACATCCGCGCCACCGCATTGCTAGCGGCATAACGCGCCAACGTCTTCTCTTGCATGTAACTTAAGTCATTGAGATGACCACTGGACGAAGAAATGCCAGCGATAGCAGCTAATGCGAAAATCGCCAGCGCTGCCATAACTTCAATGAGTGTGAAACCTTGATGATGAGGCTTAAAGGTCATTTTCAAACGCCTCCGCCAAGTCATCGAGATAATCTAATCGACCGAAATCCAACTGAAAGCCATCGAGGCTATGAATGCCTAGTTCAGGCGCTTCAGGACGCTCTAAGTCAGTAAATGTGAGACGAAAAATAGGTAACTCACCACTGCCAAAAATAAACAACTGCGGAAATAACGGTGGCCCTTGGTCATCTGTTCCTGATGAGGATTCGGTGTCATCGTCACTATCTTCTGGGGTGAATAACTCAATGACCTCTTGCTCGTCATCAATCATGCCAATGCCTTGAATATCGACCGTCAGCCGCGTATCCATGGGCAGTAACTGTTCACGTAAACCACGCTCATCCAGCGCTTCCCAGCGCAAATTGTCTTGGTTCCAACGGACAAAACGATAACTCTCATCATCAAAATGAAAGCCCAAAATGGCATGCCGAACCAGTGCATACTCACGCGCATACTCCATGCGATAGTAGAGTTCTTGCACAAATTCGGCATTGTCGTCATCACGGCGGTCGGGCACTACAAAGGTCACGGCGGTTGCGAGAATCGCAATAATCGCCAGTGTGACCATCACCTCTATAAGCGTAAACCCGCGCTGACGCATCAATTACCTTAGTTCTTAGTCTTCGAGATTCCAGTTACCGATGTCGTCTTCGGTGCCGGCTTGACCATCAGGACCTGCAGAGAAGATATCGATATCACCATATTCACCAGGATTCAGCATTAAATACGCATTGCCATATGGGTCGTTTGGAAGTCGAGCAATGTAGCCACCGCGACGATAGTTACGTGGCGGATCTATTTGTGGTTCTTCAACTAGTGCCTGCAACCCTTGCTCAGTAGTCGGATAGACGCCGTTATCAAGACGATATTGCGCTAGCGCATTCTCCAGCGAGACGATATCGGTACGCGCTTTCTGCCGGTTGGCTGAATCACTGGCACCAATAACATTGGGCACAATGAGTGCGGCTAACAATCCGAGAATGGCAATCACGACCATAATCTCGAGCAAACTAAATCCTTTCTGTTTCATAAATAACCCCTAGTAAACAGTGAATGGTGAACGGTGAACGGAACAGCTTGGTTTTCCAATTCACTGTTCACTATTCACCTTTCACTTTCAGTTAGAGTCCCATCGCTTGGTTTAGTGCCAGGATGGGCTGAATAATCGCTAATACGATGAACAAGACAATCCCCGCCATAGTCACAATCAACGCTGGTTCGAATATTTTCAGAGCCACGTTCATGGTGTTTTCAAAATCGCGATCTTGGTTGTCTGCGGCGCGGCCGAGCATTTGCTCCAGCTCTCCACTTTTCTCACCGGCGGCAATCATGTGCAGCATCATAGGTGGGAACAATTTAGTGTTAGCCAGTGCGTTACGCAATGACGAGCCCTCTCGCACACGGTCTGACGCATCTTCAATAGCTTGTTGCATGGCGCGGTTGGTGAGGACGCGGCCGGTGATCCGCAGGCCATCTAAGAGTGGTACTGCCGATGCAGATAAAATACTCAAAGTCCGACTAAAACGTGCTGTGTTGACCGCTCGAATCACGCGACCAAATAGTGGTGTTTTCAGCACCCAGGCATCGTACTTGTCGCGAAACGCGGGCTTTCTCAATGCTTGCGTGAACACAATGCTGGCGACGATGAGCGCCACTAGAATATAGGGCCCAAAAGTTTGTAGGAAGCTACTGATAGCGAGCATCACTGTGGTGGTGGTCGGCAAAGTCTGATCCAGCGAGATAAACTGCTCAACGATGTTCGGTACCACCGACACCAACAAGAAAATCACGATGCAAATAGCGACGAATGTCAGCACCATGGGATAAATCAGTGCTTGAGTCATTTGGCTTTTCAAGCGATTACGCTGTTCGGTGTAATCAGCAAGTCGATTCAAAACTTCGTCGAGGTGCCCTGAGCGCTCACCCGCAGCCACCATTGATGTGAAGAGCTTATCGAATACGTGGGGATATTCGCTCATGGCCTCGGCCAAGGAATAACCCTCAACGACCTTCGAGCGCACCGCCATCAGTAAGTTGGTCAGCCGCGCTTTGTCGGTCTGCTCCGCTACTGCCAGCAATGCTTGTTCAATAGGTAACGCGCCCTGCACGAGGGTTGCCAATTGACGGGTGATCAGTGCTAAATCAGCGGCTTTAATGCGGCGAATTCGCGCTCGCGCAAACCAGCCCGCAACACCGCCTTGGGTTGATTCACTGGTGGTACGATTTTGTTGCTCGGCCACTTCAACCGATACCGGCAACAAACCTTGTTCACGCAGGAGCTGACGCACTTGGCGTTCGGTATCCCCTTCAAGAACACCATTCTTTTTGCGCCCACTGGCATCCAGCGCTTGATACGCAAATGCACCCATACGTTATTCCTCACGCGTAACGCGCAAGACTTCCTCTAATGTGGTTAAACCCAGTGCGACTTTGCTCAAACCGTCATCGCGAATACTCGGCGTATGCTTGCGCACGTATTTATCGATGGACTGCTCGCCATGCCCGTTATGCACCAGTTCACGCACCTTCTCATCGACCACCAGCAATTCATGAATACCGGTACGACCGCGATACCCGGTGTGATTACACTTGTCGCAACCTTTCGCACGATACAAGACCGCCGCTTTGCGTTCTTTCTTGCTGAAAAACTCGAGTTCATCGTCACTCGGGTCATAGGTTTCTTTACACTCTTCGCACAGCGTACGCACGAGTCGTTGTGCCAACACTGCAAGGAGTGAAGAACTCAATAGGAAAGGTTCAACGCCCATATCTTCCAGACGCGTAATCGCGCCAGCGGCGGTGTTGGTGTGTAAGGTCGACATTACTAAGTGACCGGTCAACGACGCTTGCACGGCAATTTGGGCGGTTTCGACATCACGAATCTCACCGACCATGACGACGTCGGGATCTTGTCGCAAAATAGCGCGTAAGCCACGAGCAAAGGTCATTTGCACTTTGGGATTGACCTGCATCTGCCCGATACCTTCAATGGCATACTCAATCGGGTCTTCAACGGTCAAAATGTTACGGTCTTTGGAGTTGATGTCACTCAAGCCCGCATACAAAGTGGTACTTTTACCAGAACCGGTTGGGCCGGTAACCAAGATGATGCCGTGGGGCTTTTTGATAAGTTCCGCGAAAATCTTGCGGTTCGCTTCTGTCATGCCAAGCTGCGCCAAATTCAAACGCGCGTTGTTTTTATCGAGCAAACGCAGTACTACCCGCTCGCCATGATTCGATGGCATGGTGGAAACCCGAACATCAACCGCACGACCGGCAATCAGCAGGCTAATACGACCGTCTTGCGGCACCCGCTTTTCAGCGATATCTAACTGCGCCATAACCTTGATCCGCGATACCAGCAGCGAACTCAGTTTTCGGTTGGGGCGAATGACTTCACGCAGCACGCCGTCAATTCGGAAGCGCACTAATAAGTCTTTCTCAAAGGTCTCGATATGAATATCTGACGCGCCTTCTTTAATCGCTTCCGACAACATAGCGTTGATCAATTTAATGATTGGCGCGTCATCTTCACTTTCGAGTAAGTCTTCGGTTTGCGGTAGTTCGTCGGCGAGCGAGAATAAGTTGGTTTCGTTACCAATGTCTTCCATCAACTGTTTCGCTTCCGAAGAATCACGCTGATAGGCTTGCGTCAAAATCGCTTCAAAGGTGTCGTTGTCATGCTTTTGCACGCTGAACGATTGACCGAGTACGCGGCGCACTTCAATCAAGGCATCGCGGTCAAAGTCAGCGCGGGTGTGGACAATGTAAGTCGGCTCACCGTCTGGCTCATTGCGATTTTCTTGTACCACCACACCGTGCCGTTTGGCGAATCCAAATGGCAAGCGTCGCGGCGCTATAACTGCTGCGACGTCAGCGATTTCACTCATTGCCAGACCCTTCTTTCTGATCTTTGATGGCGCCCTTCTCGCGCAGGTATTCTTCATAACCTGGCGGTAATGCCAGCGATGTATCAAATTCAGGTAACACTGGAGATTCTGTACGTGGCATTAACTCAATACCATCTTCGTTCGCCTTCAATTGTTCAGCGCGAATGTAATTGTACTTGCGGCTGCTGAGACCAGTTGCCGTGGACGAATCACGAATAATGGTCGGCTTTATAAAGACCATCAAATTACGCTTTTGCCGCGTAGTTGAAGTAGAGCTGAACAGTTTACCTAAGTATGGAATGTCGCCGAGCAATGGAATTTTCGAGACGCTTTCCTGAACATCTTCATCAATCAAACCACCTAACACGATGGTTTCGCCATCTTCGGCCATGACCACGGTGTTCAGCTCACGTTTGTTGATGGTGATATCCACTGCAGTAGCACCGCTTAAGCTGGATACTTCTTGCTCGATAACCATTTGTACCGCATTACCTTCGTTGATTTGTGGCGTCACCTTCAACTTGATACCAATGTCTTCACGGTTCACGGTTTGGAATGGGTTTTGATTGTCACTGCCAATAGTCGAACCAGTAATAGTTGGCACGGACTGACCGACCAGGAATGATGCTTCTTCATTGTCCACGGTCATGATGCTTGGCGTGGCCAAAATGTTGGAATTGGTGGTGGTGCTGACCGCTTGTAAAATGGCGCCCCAGTCATTTTTGATGACCCCAATCATGGTACCGTTCACGTTGCCGAGCAACTGCGCGAGTAACTCAACGTTACCTTGCTGCGCTGGCTCCTCGGTAACCAATGGGTTCCCTGCATTATCGACTTCACGGGTAATACGACCCGGTTGTTCCTGCGCCAAATAAGCGGCAGCAGCCAACTGACCGATCGGTACTTGGTTACCGTTGCTGTATTGCACCAAGCCACCGTCTTCTGAAATCCACTGCAGGCCAAAATCAACACCGTCGCCTTCGAAAATCTCAACAATAATGGCTTCTACGTGAACCTGCGCTCGACGGATATCGAGCTGGCGAATCACGTTCTCAAGGTTCAACAACATGTCTGGTTGCGCGGTGATAACTAGTGAGTTGCTGGCTTCGTGTGAGGTAATGCTGATGTTGTTGTTGGAACGGCTGCGGCGCTGCTGTGCGCCCTGTGGTTGGCCCTGGCCGCCCTGCTGCTGTTCTGCCACTAACGAATCTGACACGCCCTGCAATACATCCACCAACTCTTCAGCTTTGGCATACTTCAGATACACCACGCGGGTGTTGCCTTCGGTTTGCAGATCTTTATCGAGCTGCTCAATGAGTTTAACGACACGTTCGCGCGCTTGCGGCTCACCGCTCACTACCACCGAGTTGGTGCGCTCATCAGCGACAATTTTCGGGATCAATAATGCTGGCGTACCATCCGCAGTTTTCTCAAACAACGCAGAAGCGATACGAACCACTTCCGATGCTGATGCGTACTGCAACTTCACGACGCGGACGTCTTGGTTCCCGGCGCGGTCGACCCGCTCAATTATTTCAACTAAACGCTGCACGGTCTCACTGCGGCCGGTCAGCATGATCACGTTTGACGGGTCATAAGAAACCACGTTACCGCCACCGCTGGCGTCATTCAGCAAACGCAGTAACGGAGCTAATTCACGCACAGAAACATTCAGAACAGGAACGACGCGAGTGACTAATGTATCGCCACCTAGCGAGTTGTCATCAACCACCGGAATGGCGCCGTTGCGCGCATCTTTGTCACGCATAACCTTGATGACGCCCGATTCCATTTGTACCGTGGCAAAACCGTAGACATCCAACACGTTCAGGAAGAACTGCCAATACTGCTCTTCTGTCATCACATCATAACTACGCACGTCAATTTTGCCGCGTACATCGGGGTCGATAATCATGGTTTTACCCAAGTTACGTCCCACTACCTGAATGAATTCAGTGATGTCTGTGTTCTTAAAGCTCGCGGCGTATTCGACCGGCTCTTCGGCTGCGCTGCGTTGTGCTTGGGCGTAGCTCACAGCTGAGGTAGCTGCGGCGGCGAGGCTCAATGCCAGCGCGATGGAGAGTGTGGAGTGACGCATGCGTGTTCCTTTCATTCTGATTCTGCTTTTATTGTTCTGTTGGCACACTGAGTTCAAGATCAATGTACTCGTTATTTCGTAATACCGTGACCGTCACTTGTTGCATGTTACCCAGCTCACTGGTCATGCGCATAGCGGTACTGGCATCGGTCAGGTTCTCACCATTAATGGCGACTGCGATGTCTCCCGCTTGGAAACCTGCCTCGTTAAAGAGTTCCGGTTGCGGCCCTGGATTGAGCCGAAAACCCGAAATACCACCGGACTCTTGCACCGGACTAAACCGAATATAATTCAAGATACCGGCACTACCCGCTTGACGTGCCTGCTGCACTTGGTCACGGCTTAACTGCGTTGCAGCACGGCGATTAATAGGTGGACGGCCTTGCTCTGCGCTGCTTGCCGCTGCGCGCTCACGACTATTCTCCATAGTCAGCGATAGTCCTTCACTCAGCTCACCGATACCTTCGAGCTCTAAGGTTTCAAGACGCCCGTTGTTATCTAGAATAACGCGGTCGGCATAGATTTCGTGCACGGTCACTTGAGTGCCGGTGAGCTTCTCGCCCACTGCATAAACCTCTTGCGTACCGCGTTGTTCAATAATGGCTGCAGAACGCTCAGGCGCCGAAGCTGCGGATACACCCATTAAACGCACATTCAATTGGGTTTTCGGCGCGTTGGTGGAGGCCTGTTGAACCGTGGCAGTGCTACCAAATAAGTTGAGCCGATTGATGCCGGCAACGTCCACGCGAGCACGCGACTGCACTTGCGCTGGCGGTAATGGCCCTGCTTCAGGTGCAGCTGGAGGAGTCAAAAATTGCCAGGTCAGTTGGGCAACAAACAGTGCGGCGGCAATTGCGCAAATAGCGGTGAGCGTCCATAGTCCGCGAGCCCACCACACTGGGTTATCAAGTAGCTTCTGCATTTTCGTTATAATTTTGTGACGTCGCTTTAAGAAAATTCATTCTAGCGACTCAAATTGCCGCTGAACAGATAATATTTGAAGAATTTGGTATCATAACCACCTTCTTTTACACAATCATGACTTCGAGACGTATTCCATGACCAAAGCCAGCCATTATCCAATGGATCAATTGCATCGCTACACCTTTGTCGAGCAAGACGTTCGCGGTGAACTGGTACAATTGAGCAGCAGCTATCAACGCATGCTACAAGGCCATCAATACCCAGCGCCGGTGCAACGGTTGCTAGGCGAACTGATGGCGGCGACCGCATTGTTGTGCGCGACGCTGAAATTCGAAGGCCATATCAACTTGCAATTACAAGGCGATGGCCCAGTTAACTTTATCGCAGTTAACGGCTCACATCATCAAGATCTACGTGGCATTGCACGCCTGCGTCAGGACGTTGCTGACATCGAAGCTGGACTCACAGAGTTACTCGGCAAAGCCCTACTGGTCATCACCTTAACACCCGAGCGCGGTGAGCGCTATCAGGGGGTTGTCGATGCCAGCGGCGGTTCTATTGCTGAGGTAGTGCAAAACTATTTTCTGCAATCCGAACAATTACAAACCCGCTTGTGGCTGCACGCAGACGGCGAGCACGCTGCCGGCATGTTACTGCAAGTGATGCCAGCCAGCGGTCAAGACCTAGCGGCCTTTGAACACCTGGAGCACTTAACTGAGACCATGACTGCCGCGGAATTGTTCACTCTGCC
>PYVG01000178.1 GCA_003030745.1 Pseudidiomarina aestuarii
TACATCACCGAAATATTAGCGCGCCCATTCTTATCCGGTTGGAAAGACCGTGATGGTTTGACGTTCAGTACGCCTGGTGGTGGTATCTATGGCCCGAAAACTATGCTGATTGACCAAGACGCTGGCTCAGGCGGAGACTTCCTGCCATGGTCATTCAAGCGGTTGGGCTTAGGTAAGCTCATTGGTACGCGTACTTGGGGTGGTTTAATTGGTATCTCTACCAACCCATCTTTGATTGATGGTGGTGGCCATGTGGTTCCATTCTTCCGCTTCTATACGCCTGATGGCGAATGGCGCGTTGAGAATGAAGGCGTTGCGCCAGATATCGAAGTCATTCTTGACCCAACACTGGTCAATCAAGGTCGTGACCCACAGTTAGAACGCGCTGTAGCTGAAACTCTCAAGGAGTTGCAAGCGAATCCACCTGCTGATCATAGCGAAGCGCCAGCAATGCCGACCAAACTAGGCCTCTAACGTTCTCTGCTGTAATAAAATGCTGTAATAAAAAACCCCGTGGCACAAACCACGGGGTTTTTCTTAACACCAACTACAAGTGCTCTACGCAGCCAGCATTTGCCGTAATACGTAATGAAGAATGCCACCGTTTTTGTAGTAAGCGAGCTCGTTGCCGGTATCGATACGACACTTCACTTCGAATTCAACAGT
>PYVG01000179.1 GCA_003030745.1 Pseudidiomarina aestuarii
TACGCATCAATAAATTATCTCGGGTAATACCCGCATTATTGACCAAGATATCCAATTGACCGTAACGCTCATCAATATGCTTGAGCACCGCATCAATACTTTCTGCATCGGTCACATTGAGCGCGACGCCCTCACCTTGGTCAGCTAAGTATGCTGAAATCGCATCAGCACCCTGTTGCGTGGTAGCGGTACCTACCACAGTGACACCTTGAGCAACGAGCGCCTCGGCGATGGCTTTACCAATGCCGCGACTAGCGCCGGTGACTAATGCTACTTGTCCTGCCATTGTCATCATTATACTCCTACTCTGAACTCGCTGAGTTCGTTAAACTGTCCACCCCTGCCGGGGTATTGATGGCATCGACGACTGGATCATTGGCGACGCGTTTAATGAGACCTGTGAGTACTTTGCCAGGGCCAATTTCGTAAAACTCAGTGACCCCTTGTTCAGCCAAAAATTCTACCGTTTCTGTCCAACGCACCGGTGAGTACAACTGTCGGATCAATGCATCTTTAATAGCACCCGCATCAGTCTCGATAGCTACATCCACATTGTTGACCACAGCTAGCGTTGGGGTGTGGAACGTAGTTTGTGCGAGCAATTGCTCGAGTTTCTCTGCCGCTGGACGCATTAACTCACAATGTGACGGTACACTAACTGGGAGC
>PYVG01000180.1 GCA_003030745.1 Pseudidiomarina aestuarii
CACTCTTGCTTGTACTGCAATCGCTAACGTCCGTTTGGGATCGCCTGTTGCGCGACAAGCATCCGCAAATTGATCGATGAATGGCAAAAACACCAGGTCATTCTTAGATTTGATGGCAAATCCGATGCGCTGAGTATCGCCTTCTCGTCCACTCGTGCATTGCAATGCTTCGGTTCCAGATAGGTAAGGATGGATGCGATTGGTTCGGCCTAAGGTCATTAAGTGATCAAAAATAGTATTTCTATTCTTGGCAATATCTTCATGTCTTAAGTTGCCCATACCGTTACTTAACTGAAGGTTAAAGCGTTCCTTTCGTTCAACTGTTGGCGTGTCAAAATAGACGTTTGAGCGCAATAGAGCACGACTCAAAAAGCTAATGGCTTGTTGGTTGGGTTGACCATTATTGGAGCGAGTAATCAGTTCATATGCCTGAGTGTCGGTTACCGCAGCAAGTGCGTTTACCCATGGGTGTTCTGGGCACGTTTGATAATAAGAATCCATTTGAGATAGGCGCTCGGAGAACTCTTGTCCTGTTTTGGGTTGCTGTCTAACCAGCTCAAGCGCTTGTGGGACAATCGAATCGTCGCAGCTTTGCGAATATGCAGGAGCCGTGACTATAAAGGCCACAACTGCAAAAGCTAATCGGGGGGTAGTCATGTTTGATA
>PYVG01000181.1 GCA_003030745.1 Pseudidiomarina aestuarii
TAAAGCCTGGGCAAAAAACCGAATTCGGGCTATGAGCACTTCCCTGATGACGAGCGGGAAGGTGGAAACGACATCTTTTTAATGGCGCAGTGGTATCCGCGAGTGACCGCATTTACCGACTATGAAGCGTGGACCAATAAAGAATTCTTGGGTAGCGGCGAGTTCACTATGGAATTCGGCGACTTTGAAGTTGAGATCACCGTGCCGGCTGGTCACATTGTGTCAGCTTCAGGTGTCTTACAAAACCCACGTGATGTGTTGACCTCAACACAACGTGAGCGTTTAGACGATGAGAAAGGTGCTGAACGCCCAGTGTTTGTAGTGACGCCTGAGGAAGCGCTCGAGAACGAGAAAGAAGCTACTGACGAAATGAAAACATGGCGTTTCGTTGCCGAAAATGTCCGTGATTTTGCCTGGGCTTCGTCGCGTAAATTCATTTGGGATGCACAAGTGTATGAGCAAGGCGGCAACGTCATGCCCGAAGTGCTGGCGATGTCGTTTTATCCTAAAGAAGGCGGCGAGCTATGGGAGAAATATTCGACCGCTTCAGTGATTCACACTATGGAAGTGTATTCTCGCTTCTCATTTGATTATCCCTATCCAACCGCTCAGTCAGTGAATGGACCTGTTGGCGGTATGGAATACCCGATGATCACCTTT
>PYVG01000182.1 GCA_003030745.1 Pseudidiomarina aestuarii
CTACCGTGGGAGCTGGCCTGCCACTGAATTATGCGCTCAATGATCTGCGTAATCAGGGCGATGAAATTCGCAGCATTTCCGGCATTTTCTCGGGCACCATGTCGTGGTTATTCGAAAACTTTAATGCTGATGTGAAGTTCAGTGACTTGGTTCGAGAGGCGAAGGTTCGCGGTCTGAGTGAGCCCGATCCACGTGAGGACTTAACTTGCCAAGATATCGTTCGGAAACTGCTGATTTTGGCACGCGAAATCGGGTTGAAGCTCGACTGGCAAGACATTGATATCGATAGTTTACTGCCTGAACATCTAGAAGATATTTCGCTAGAAGAATTTATGCAGCGGTTGCCGGAGCTCGACGACTCGATGCAAGATCTTTACGCTGACGCACAGAAAACTGGAAAGGTGCCACGCTTACTCGCTAGCTTCGCCCGTCAAGACGACGACCATGTGCGAGCCCGAGTCGGCATCGAGTACATTCCTGAGGGTGATATGCTCGCCAATTTGATACCGGGTGAGAACATCTTCGTTATCTATACCGATTGGTATTCAGAGATGCCGTTAGTGATCAGCGGGCCAGGCGCCGGCAAAGAAGTGACTGCCGGCGGTGCTCAGTCTGATTTGAATCAGTTACTGAGTCGTCTCAGTAACCGAGCTGATGAC
>PYVG01000183.1 GCA_003030745.1 Pseudidiomarina aestuarii
CGCGACCAAGAACGCCAGCGCAGATAGTTTCCACGGTGAAGGCGGCACAAAGTCTGGGGATACCGTAACCGGCTGTTGTGCGGCAATAATCACGGCTGCGACCGTCGCCACGGTGAGACTGAACATGATCCACTTGGATAGCCGATCAAGCGTTCGATACTGCCCTGCCAATAAGATAAACAACAAGGTTAATGTATGAAACTTTCCACGCTGGCACTCTGTGTCGGCGTAGCTTTGTCTACGTCGGTACCACTTCAACTCCACGCACAAGAATCCGAAGAAGCTCCCAAGTGGGACGTGAATAACCCGCAAGGCGAATTCAAAGATATCCAAATAAATGTCAATGAAGGCACTTGGATGAACGTCGATATGAGTCCTGACGGGAAATATATCGTGTTCGATTTGCTTGGTGACATTTATCGCATTCCTGCCAAAGGTGGTGATGCGGAGCTATTAGTGGGTGGCATTGCGTGGAATATGCAGCCGGTGTATTCGCCGAACGGTGAATACATTGCCTACACCTCGGACGCCGACGGTGGTGACAACATCTGGATTATGGATGCCGATGGCAGCAACCAGCGCCAAGTGACCAAAGAAACGTTCCGCCTGCTCAACAGCCCTGCGTGGAGCCCTGATAGTGAGTACTTAGTTGCTCGTA
>PYVG01000184.1 GCA_003030745.1 Pseudidiomarina aestuarii
TAAAGAAAGCTTAGAAGCGGAACTCGCCAAAATTAATGTGCCCGTGGGACAAGCGGAGCAGGTGCTCGAGCGCTTTAACATGCAGCATCTCGATGACTTGCTGGCTGCGATTGGTGCCGGTGACGTTCGCTTGCATCAAGTAGTGAATCAATTACGTCCGCAGACTTCAGCAAGCGCCTCGGCAGAGCGCTTAGAGCGACTCACCGCTCGCGCTAAACCAGCCGCGAAGTCAGGGAAGGCCGGCAAACAAAGTGATGTCACCGTGGAAGGCATCGGTAACTTGTTAGTGCAGTTTGCGAAGTGCTGCCAACCCTTGCCCGGTGAACCTATTATGGGCTTTGTGACGCAAGGCCGCGGAGTCTCGGTGCATCGAGCTGATTGTGAACAGTTGGAACATATTCTCGAACAACATCCAGAACGGGGTTTAGCGGTGCGTTGGAGCGCCCGTGAAAGTGGTAATTATCGCGTTGATTTAACCATCGATGCGAATGATAGAACAGGCTTGCTGCATGATATTACCAGTATTTTGGCGCACGAAAAGGCAGCCGTTGTGCAATTGGATTCGCAGTTGGACTCGCTGAGCCAACAAGCGCGAATTGCACTGGGTCTCATTGTCGATTCGAATGAGGCGTTGACGCGGATTTTAGGGCGCTTA
>PYVG01000185.1 GCA_003030745.1 Pseudidiomarina aestuarii
TGCCGCTAGTGGAGACTCAACAAGTCATCGCCGCTGATAAGCACATTAAAATTCGCTACCTCAGCTCCAGTGCGTGGGTAGATACTGACCGTAAGTTGCTATCCCGAATTGTTCAAAACCTACTGTCGAATGCCATTCGGTACACGGATGCTGGCCGTATTGTGATAGGCACACGACGGCGCGGTAACGCTGTTGATCTTCACATTATTGATACCGGTCGCGGCATTCCCGCGGATCAGCGCGAGAACATTTTCCGTGAGTTTCACCAACTCGATCAAAAAGGCGATAACCCAGGCATAGGCTTAGGTCTCGCCATAGTTGAACGTATGTGTCGTTTGCTAGATATCCCATTGGAGTTTCAGTCTGAAGTGAATCGTGGTACCAGTTTCGTATTGCGCTTACCGGTGGCGCGTTGGCAGAAGCAAAAGCGCCGCGCACCAGCGTTAAGTCGCGCAACCAACGATAATTTCTTACACGGAAAAACCCTTTGGGTGGTCGACAATGATTCTCGCGTTCTCGTTGCTATGGAGCAATTGCTAACTAGTTGGGGAGCCACTGTAGTGACAGCTAGTGGAGCTGTTGAACTGCCGAGCGAGCCGAGTGTACTGCCTGACGGTTTAATTTTGGATTATCACCTCGACCATGGCGAAAC
>PYVG01000186.1 GCA_003030745.1 Pseudidiomarina aestuarii
CGCAACGGCGCCGATGCTTGCAGTCGCTCAAGCGCTTTAATTCGACTTTGTGCTTGCTTGGCTTTACTCGCTTTGTACCGAAAGCGGTCAATGTAGCTTTGTAAATGCTTACGCTGTGCTTGCTCTTTTTCAAATTGTGCTTGTTGTTGCGCAATTTGCTCGGCTTGCTGGCGCTCAAAACTTGAGTAATTGCCGCTATAGCTGGTTGCGGTTTGATGCTCAATCAAAATGATTTGTTGCGCAATGGCATCTAAAAAGTCACGGTCATGGGAAATCACCATGAGGGTGCCAGGGAATTTTTGCAGCCAGTCTTCGAGCCAAAATATGGCATCGACATCCAAGTGGTTGGTCGGTTCATCGAGCAACAGTAAGTCGGCACGAGCAATCAGAGCCTGTGCCAAGTTGAGCCGCATCCGCCAACCACCCGAAAACGATTTGACGGGTTGATACACTTGCTCGGGGGTAAAGCCTAGACCATTCAGTAAACTAGCAGCGCGTGACTCTGCTTCATAACCGCCAATGGTAGCGAGTTGGTCAGCCCAATGGCCGATGCCGTTGCCGTCGTGATTCTGCTCTGCCTCGGTAAGCTTGTGCTGCATGTGGCGCAGCTCCGAATCGCCATCAAGCACGTACTCTAGAGCAGGCTGATCTA
>PYVG01000187.1 GCA_003030745.1 Pseudidiomarina aestuarii
GGCAAAGGATTAGGTGCCGAACTCGTCGCCTTCCTACTCTGGAAAGCCCGTGAACTTGGCATTACTCGCACCATCGTACTCACTCGCGTTCCAGAGTTCTTCGGCAAGCTTAACTTTCGGCTCACGGTCAAAGAAAAGCTACCAGAGAAAGTCATGAAGGATTGCGAGATCTGTCCGAAGAAACACGCCTGCGATGAAATCGCGTTGGAGTACCTATTGTAGAGCGTGTGTCGTTGTTCGTACGCTCCGCTGTTCGTCCGCTTCGCTATTCGAAAAAGACGAATACAGTCGAAGCAGGCTGGTTGCTGCGTAGCGTGGATGAATCCGGAGCGAAGCAACAACCAACCCCGCCGCACGAGCTAGTCTTCGTCGGGGATGGGGAGGCCGCGGCGTTCGAGTTCGGCGCGCACTTCAGCTGGAATTTTGTTGGGATTGTCTTTGCGAAGATCGTCGTCAGTGGGTAGCGGTTGACCCGTAAAAGCATGGAGGAAGGCTTCGCACAGCAGTTCGCTGTTCGTGGCGTGACGGAGGTTTTTGATTTGGCGACGGGTCCGTTCGTCAGTAAGCACTTTCAGGACTCGCGTTGGAATCGATACCGTAATTTTTTTGACGTGTTCACTTTTATGACCGTGTTCCACGTATG
>PYVG01000018.1 GCA_003030745.1 Pseudidiomarina aestuarii
CGCCATACCAATGTTGTGATCATCAAAATAGGTGATCTCGGTGCAATCGTCGTTCACTTGCGCATTCATTAACGGGAATTCTTTCAGCGCCAATGACAATGCTTTGATAAAGAACGGCATCATGGTGATACGAATGCCTTGGTCGGCATAACGCTCTTTCAATTGCTTCTGTAATGCTAATACAGCGGTGAGGTCAAATTCATCGGCGTACGTGAAGTGCGGAATGGTGCTGACCGAGTTCATCATCGCTTTCGCCATGGCTGCTTTCACGCCACGAATCGCTTCAGTGCGCTTGCCACCCGCTGCTGGTACAGTAGTGGTTGAAGAAGCGGCCTGCGGCGCTGGTGCTGGCGCTGCGCCACCATCAGCATAGGCTTCCACATCTTCTTTCATGACGCGGCCTTTCGCGCCCGAACCTTTGACTTTGCTTAGGTCAACTTCCAACTCACGGGCACGGCGACGTACTGCAGGGCTAGCAATAGCCTTTCCACTACTGACGCTAGGTCCCGGTTGTTCTGCACGTTCAGCAGCTGGTTCAGAAGCCTTCGCTTGTGGTTGAGATAAAGGTTGGGCTGTAGGCTGCGAAGCCGCCTGTGACGAGTCGCCAGAAGCACTCTCTGAGCGCACCGCAAACAAGGGTTCATGTACCTTCGCAATATCACCTTTCCGGTAATACAGCTTCTCGACCACACCTGCCGCTTTCGCTGGAATTTGGACCAGTGCTTTGTCCGTCATGACATCCACAACCGGCTGGTCTTCCTCAATAGTGTCGCCTTCCTGAACTTGCCATTCGACAATTTCACACTCGACAATACCTTCACCGATATCCGGTAGAATAAAGTCTTCAACGGCACTGGATGAAGCTGGAGCAGGCGCCGGAGCTGGAGCCGGGGCGCTTGCTGGTGCGCTGTCTGCACCGCTGTCTGCACCAGTGATAGCAAACAATGGCTCATGCACCTTTGCAATATCGCCTTTTTCGTAATAGAGCTTCGCCACCACACCATCTTCCTTGGCGGGAATTTGCACGAGCGCTTTGTCGGTCATTACGTCAACAACCGGCTGATCTTCTTTAATGGTGTCGCCTTCCGCGACCAGCCATTCCACAATTTCGCACTCGACGATACCTTCGCCAATGTCCGGTAAGATAAAATCTTTACTCATGATCAACGGCCTCTTAGTAATTCATCGACGCGTGTACCGCTTCGTACACTTTCAAGTGGTCAACAAAGTATTCTTTTTCGTGACACAGCGGATACGGCGTATCGAGACCGCACACACGCATAATGGGCGACTCTAAGTACAAGAAGCATTCTTGTTGGATGGTCGCAGCCACTTCACTCGCAAAGCCGTTAGTTAAAGGCGCTTCTTGCGTCACTACTAAACGACCTGTTTTAAAGACTGACTTAGCAACCGTTTCGACGTCCCATGGCAAAATACTGACGAGGTCAATGACTTCACAAGAAATACCGGCCTCTGCCGCTTTATCGGCAGCCTTTTCAGCCATTTCAACCTGCGCACCCCAAGCCACGATAGTGACGTCAGAGCCTTCACGAACCACATCTGCTTTGCCGAGTTCAAGCGAATACTCTTCTTCAGGTACTTCACCCACAGATGCACGATATAGGCGCTTCGGCTCCATAAAGAGCACTGGGTTCGGATCGAAAATCGAGCTCAACAACAAGCCTTTCGCCATGTACGGGTTACGTGGCATGACAATCTTTAAGCCTGGCGTATGCGCGAAGTAAGCTTCTGGTGATTGTGAGTGGTAATGACCGCCAGCAATACCGCCGCCGTAAGGCGTCCGGATGGTTAATCCACCAACATCAAATTCGTTGCCTGAACGGTAGCGGAACTTGGCTGACTCATTCACGATTTGGTCAAATGCGGGGAAAATGTAATCACCGAACTGAATCTCTGCCACTGCATAGCTGCCTTGCGACGCTAAACCGTTCGCGAAACCAAGAATACCTTGCTCAACCAGCGGGGTATTGAAGTTGCGATGTTTACCAAACTTCTCAGTCAGACCAGAAGTCGCACGGAACACGCCACCAAATGAGCCGGTGTCTTCGCCAAAGCTGTACACCTTGTCGCTTTTCGTCATCGCTATTTCAAGGGCGTTATTGATGGCCTGGAGTAAATTCATCTTCGCCATTATTCGTCACCTCCATTCACACGCGACGCTGTTTTCGGATACGCATCCGGATACTTACGAATATGCGCTTTCAGCTCTTCGAGTTGTTGTTTGAGGTGCTTCGGAGGCGTGTCATACACGTCTTCAATCAATTCATCGATATGCGGTGCTGGTACCTTCTCAGCTTCTTTCAACGCCGCCAATACCGCAGCTTTTTTCTCGTCGTAATTGGCTTGCGCATCATCTTCACTGATCCAACCTTTCGCCAGCAACCATTTCTGGAAGCGTGCGACCGGATCTTTCGCGCGCCATGAGTCTTCCTCCTCACGCGTACGATAGCCCGTTGGGTCATCGGATGTAGAGTGGCCGGCCATACGATACGACATGCCTTCAATCAACACAGGCTCATTCTCTTCAACGGCCAACTTACGTGCCAATTGTGTTGCGTGATATACCGCGAAAATATCGTTCCCATCTACGCGGATCGTTTTCATGCCGTACGCTACACCACGAGGTGCAATACCGTCACCAGCATACTGCTCGCCTTGTGACGGCGTAGAAATGGCATAACCGTTGTTACGGCAGAAGAAAATAACTGGAACTTTGTACACCGCAGCCATGTTCAGAGCCGCGTGGAAATCGCCCTCTGATGCTGCGCCTTCGCCGAAGTAGCAAATCGTACAAGTACCCGACTTATCCATTTTTTGACCGTAGGCGTAACCTGTGGCCTGCGGGATCTGCGTTGCCAGTGGCGAGGCAATAGTCATAAAGTTGAGGTCTTTGCAGCCATAATGCACCGGCATTTGACGACCTTTACCCAAGTCGCGCTCATTGGAGAATAACTGGTCCATGAATTGTTCAACGGTAAATCCACGAAACGCCAAAGCGCCCTGCTCACGGTATTGGCCCATGATCATGTCATCGGCTTGCAGTGCTGCAGCAGAACCGATGCTTGCCGCCTCTTCACCTAACGATGACAGATAGAAACTGATGCGGCCTTGACGCTGGGCAGCAATCATCCGCTCATCAAGAATGCGAATAAACTGCATGGTATCGAAAACCTTCAAAGCTAGGTCTTTGTCCATGTCGGGTGCTTTCACACCTTTGTGCAAGGTGCCGTCCTCTTTGAGGATTTGCAGCATCGGAATTTTCAGTGCCGAGGCATCTAAAAACGCCGGCTTGGTCACTATTTCCAACTGGTGCTTAGTATCTTTCGCCATAACTTTCTCGTTGTAACAAAAATTGCGCTCACTTTACCTTTACGTCAACTGACATGCAAACGGCGCAATCGCGAATTTCACGTGGCTGGTCGTAAAATCTACGCAACAGCCACAGCTCAGACCAGATCAAGCTCAGCGACCGGTAATTCGGTCACAGTTAACAATGCTCTCTGGCCAATTGCCACATTGGCATTGGGGAAAATAATACGTTCTTGTGCTTGCTCGACGTGGTACTCCGTGGTGCCGTCAACCGCGAGTAGCTCGCCTTGCGAAAACGGAGTGAAGTTCGCGACGTCATCAGGGAAGTTCAAACGGAATTCGGTCTGCGTACGATCAATCGTGCGGCACACATCAAAAATATGATGTCGACTCGCGTCAAATTCGGGTAATTCAAGTGTCTCGGTGCTAATGAGCTGGCGGAACATGTGATCCGCGGCGGCAAATCGACTCATATCATTCTGGCCAAATGGACGCACTTTGCCGAGCTCAACAGTAAAAGCATCCGCACCAAACTGATGGCTACTGAAGTAGCTAAACGTTGTGGTTGGCGCTTGATTTAATAGAATCGTGGAGACCCCACATTCAGCCAGAAATGTGAGCTGCTCGCGTTTGTAAGGTTGACCATGACGAAACGGATACACCGCAAATTTCTCATAGGCAGAATCACGAATAGCCGTATGCAAGTCATAATGATAGCGCTGCCGTTGCCCTGCTGGAGCACTCGTGTAAAAGCGCTCAACATAACGCTCTAACTTGGCTGCATGTTGGTGTTCCAGCGTGTCACCGGTTGCATGCGCGCCGCTAAACAGACGATTCATGTTCACTTCAACAAACCGCTTGCCAGCCACAATGGACCACGGGTTGGCGATCATAAACAGCACGCGCTGGCGAATCTTCAAAGTGCCATCGAGAACGGCATGAATCATATCGCGCACCAACTCGATCGGCGCCGTCTCATCACCGTGCACGGCGCACGATAAAATCACATCTTTCGAACTGCCCTGCTCAGGTTCAATAGCAATCACACCCGTGTCATACACGGTGATTTGCGGGTGCTCAGGGAAGTCGGGGTAGCTGTCACCGCGAGCAGCGGCAATAGTCCATTCTAAAACATCGAAAGTACGACTCACTGCGAATCTCCAGTTTCGGTTTTTTGATTGGTTATCGGGCCAGGTTGCAGGCCTTTCGTCGCCAACAACGCCCGTAGAATGGTGGAACGATATTCACGACGATACAGCACAATTACGACTACTGCGGTCGCCGCGAGAAATAAATAGGGATGCAAAAACCAAGTCAGCAACGCCAACGCAAAGTAATACGCGCGTAGCCCGTTATTGTATTCATGGCCCGCTTGATCGAGAACCTTGGCTGCTTGCCGAGCGAATTGATCGCGGTCCTCGTCGGTGAATTCGGTCGAGCGATACTGAGGTGCTGCGCCCATCAATACCGATACGAAGCCAAATTGACGTATAGCCCAAGTAAACTTGAAGAACGCGAACACAAAAATGAGCGCCAATATCGCTAGCTTTAATTGCACTTTTTCGGGTGACGATGGCGCCGTAAAGGGAATGGACGCCAGTACTTCAACCACTTTGTCGGCAGAGGCCAATAACGTCAGTACACCGGCTAACACCAGTATGGTCGATGAGGCGAAGAAAGTGACGGTCCGTTCAACGTTGCCGAGCAAAGCAGCATCCGCAATTTGATGATCTTTACGCGTTAACGTAGTCATCCAATCGACCCGTAACTGACGCAAAATATTTGATAACGAATGGGTGGTGCGAGCACGGTAGCGAGCGAACTGCGTGTAGCTGTACCAAAGCACCACGAAGATGCTTAAAGCAATAATATCCAAAGGCGCCAAGTTCATAGTGCTGTCTTCCTATGCAATAGCTTGCTCGGCAAAGAAAAAGGGCTGAGACGAATCGCCTAAGCCCTTTTCGCTGACCGATTCATTGTACGGTCAATAGTTTAACAAATTGTGACAGCTTATGATTCAGTTTTTGGTGCTGGTGGCTTCGCTAAACCATACCAAGACAACATCGTCCGTAACCCACGTTTGGTGTCATCCAAAATCAGATATAAGCACGGTATCAGCAATAACGTAATAACTGTCGCAAATAAGATACCGAATGCTAACGAAATCGCCATTGGAATCACAATTTTAGCTTGTAACGACGTTTCCATCACAATTGGAACTAAGCCAAAGAATGTGGTTAGTGACGTCAACAAAATAGCACGAAAACGCACTGCACCAGCTTCGGCGACTGCTTTACGAAGAGGCGTACCTTCAGCACGTGCTTTGTTGACGTAATCGACCATAACCAAAGAGTCGTTAACTACCACACCCGCAAGAGCGATAATACCAAAGAGCGATAAAATCGAAATTGGCATGCCAAGAATCCAGTGACCAATCACCGCACCGATCATGCCGAATGGAATCACGGACATGATGATAAAAGGCTGGCTGTAAGATTTTAAAGGCACCGCCATCAATGCGTAGATCGCAAAGCACGCCAGTAAGAATCCAATCGCCAATGAGCTGGTTGCTTCTGCTTCATCCTGCGACGCACCCTCAAGCTTAAAGCCTACGGTCGGATACTTATCGATGATCTGTTGAATCACATTGGCTCGCACCTGCCGCACAATTTCAAAGGGTTCAACAGTATCCTTATCTACCCGTGCTCGTACGGTGACGGATCGCTCACGATTGATCCGGTTGATAGTGGCATAACCTTCAGCAAATCGGATGGTCGCTAACTCTGTAAATGGAATTAAAGAACCGTCACTACCGCGCACCTTCATGCTCTCTAAGTTGCCAATAGACTGACGCTCTAATTCGGGATAGCGCACCATCACGCGAACTTCTTCATCATTCCGCTGAATTCGTTGCGCTTCAGCACCGTAGAATGCATAGCGTACTTGTGTTGCTAACTCCGATAGAGTGATGCCCATTGCTGTCGCCAGCGGTTTCAGCTCGAGAATAATTTCATCATTCCCTTCGCCAAAGGTATCTTCAATGTCAAAGACGCCTGCGTACTCAGCCATTCGTTCTTTCAATTCTTTGGCAGCACCTGATAGTTCATTCAGGTCATCACCGGTCAACTGAAACTCGACGTCAAAGCCGCCACCACCGCCGATACTACCCTCAAAGTTCAGGTTCTTCACACCGGCAATTTCAGGCGTTTCCATGCGCCATTCATTGACGATTGCGAAGCCGTCGATTTCACGATCTTCACCTTTCTTCAATTCAACCAACAGCTGACCGCCGCTGGTTCCATTGAGGAACATGGTCGCGTGACTGACTACGCCTTCGCCTTCATTCTCACGAATTTCGTCGTTGACGCGATACAGTGCATTTTCCAATTCCTGCAGTGCCCGAATCGTAGCTTCTTCCGAAGAGCCTGGCTGCATTTCCAAATTAGAACGCACGAAGTCACTCGGAATATTCGGGAAGAATACCCAGCGCACGACACCACCGCTGATCAAACCAATGGTCAGTATGAATAGCGCCAAAAAGGTCGCTAGGGTGGTATAGCGATAGTGCAAACACTTTTTCAAAAACGGTGAGTAGTACTTAACCACAAACACTTTCAAGCTATCAGATATCTTATTGCGACCACGTTGAAAAGCATTCAGTTTCTCGCCACCGCCTTTCGAATATTTCATTGCAGCAATGTGCGCGGGCAAAATTAGCTTTGATTCGACCAGAGAAAACGCTAATGCAATAATGACAACCCAGGCTATCGACTCCCAAATGCCACCCATACCGCCTTCAACCATCAGCATAGGTACAAATGCAACCATGGTAGTCAAAACCCCAAAGGTTGCTGGAATAGCTACGCGTTTCGCTCCGCGAACTACATTGTCTGTGGTCTGCCCATGCTTTTCGATCTCGGTATAAGCAGACTCCCCTATCACAATGGCATCGTCGACCACTATCCCTAATACCAAAATGAATCCAAATAGGGATATCATGTTGATCGAGATATCGACCATCGGCAACGGCATCATGGCGATAGTTCCGAGGAAACAGATTGGAATACCAATCATGACCCAGAAGGCAAGCCGTAGTTGCAAGAACAAGGACAGCATAATAAAGACTAGAATGCCGCCAAAAATGAGGTTATCAATCATCAAATCGAGGCGACCTTGGAGGTAGTAAGAACTATCGCCCCAATGCGCTAACTTAATTTCAGGCGGTAACTCCTTTTGCTTGCGTTCTACATAACTTTTGACCGCAGCAGCTGTCGCTAGATCATTTTGATCACCGACCGAGTCGACCCGAACAAAGGTTGCATTATCACCATCAAACTTAGTGAAACGACGGTTTTCCACAAACCCATCTTTAACGGTAGCAATATCTGCAAGTGTTAGGCGTGTTCCATCAGGATTGTTGATTAAAACAATTTTCTCGAACTCACCACCCACATAAGCTTGGTTGTTCGCTCGCAACAAAATATCGCCATTTGGCGTTCGAATGGAACCACCCGCAACATCAATAGACGTTCCACGCACAGCCTGAACGATCTGGCCAAACGTCAAACCATAACGCTGAAGGTCTGCCTCGGCGATTTCAATAGAAATCTCATAGTTGCGGGCTCCAACGACTTCAACTTTGGTGATACCGCCAATCTGCTTTAGGTCATCGCGAATAGACTTCGCCAGTTCTTTTTGCATAAATTCATCGGCAGCACCATAAATCGACAGCCAAATGACCTGACGTTGTGGGCGAATCCGATAAATATTGGGCGATTCAATTTGTTCCGGTAACGCAGGAATTCCATCGATGAGCATCTTCACCTCATCCATGACCACTTGCACGTCATAGCTGGGTTCAACCTCAATGGTGAGAGTTCCCAGCCCTTCACGCGCAGTCGAACTCAGTCTTTCGATACCATCGACATCCTCAATCGCATCTTCCATTCGGACAATAACACCCTGCTCAACTTCTTGCGGCGCAGCTCCGGGGAATGGCACTTGGACACTGATAATGTTGAGTTCAATTTCCGGGAACATTTGCTTGCGGACTTGGCCGATGGCCAAAATACCCGAGACAATAATAATTGCCATGAGTAGATTGGCGGCAACACGGTTGTTCGCCCACCAAGCAATAAACCCAGTTTCTTGGGGTTGCTGATTATTCACCATTGTCCGCGTCCTTCTCGTCTTCAGCAGCTATTTCAGTAGCTGCATTCGGATTGGTCGGTTGTTCGAGTTGTTTAGGTACGGGATCTCCCGGCAAACGGACTTTCATACTCGGCAATGCGTTCGCTAGCTGAGTTAATACAATTTTGTCACCACGATTCAATCCACCATTGATATAGAGCAAGTTGTCATCGGCACGCAGAATATTCACGTCACGACTCTGTAAACGGCGTTCTTCATCAACAATCCATAACTTGCCCGTCGTGGTCAACGCGTATCGCGGTACCTCGAATACACCATTCGCTTCTGAGCCTTCGATGCTCAGTTGGGCAAAGCGGCCGAAACGCAGTGGCGTTGGGTGTGTCTGACCATTTTGGTTGTAAGGATCATCAATTTCGACAACACCATAAATAACACGGCTACTGCTATCGAGAATACCTTCGCTGCGGACCATACGGCCGAACCAACGTTGTGTCTCGCCGGCAATCGATGAATGCACTTCAACCAGCGGGTATTCGCTCGCCGAGGTGTTGCCATCAGGCAAATTAAGGTAAGCCAAGTCACGGTCGCTTAACGGAACTCGAATTTCTGCGACCTCAGTACCCATTAAGGTACCGACTTGCGAATTCATGGAAACGTATTGTCCAAGGTCTACGCTCTTGTCTTGCAGTAAGCCATCAAAAGGTGCCTTGATTTCAGTGCGCTCCAAGTCACGTTGAGCACGTGCCACACCGGCTTCAGCTGATTGGACGTTGGCTACAGCAGCAGCCACTTGCGGTTCCCGAATACCTAAGGCTGGAATTTCGCCCATTTGCAGCGATTCCCACTCTTCGCGGGCCACTTGTGCTCGAGCGCTTTCTTCCGCTAAGGAAGCTTTGGCTTGTGCTAATTGTGCTTGGGCACTTTGCAACGCGACTTGATAGTCAGCTGGGTCAATTTTCAGCAACACCTCACCACGCTCAAAAAAGCCGCCATTGACGAACTTATCTGACAGCTCAACCACACGCCCGCTCACTTGCGCTACGAGGTTGGTGGTTCGTTTCGGCATCACGTTCCCTTGACCATCAACGGTAAAACGGACATCTGTTGGCGTAGCATCCAATACTTCAACCAGAACAGCAGGCCGTTCCATCGAGCGCATCGGCGGTTGCGGTCGCATCATCGAAAGACCGACAACGACAACAATTGCAAAGGCAATAATGAGAGGAGGTAAAAAGACACGTTTTCTTAGAGCCATCGGGTGAATCATCCACTGTCGAGATTTATTAGCACTATTATGCGGGTTAAACCCATAGAAAGTTAGCGGGAATATGTTGCAGACTGTTAGTTTGGATCAGTCAGTTGTAACGAAGCATTACAATTAACCGTTTAAAAGGTAGCTTTCGGCTGCTTCAATCGCTCGTGGACCACCTGATAGCAGCAATACGTCGTCCTTTTCCAGCGTGAAGTCACCATCAACCTCTTTGATGTCTTGTTCGCCGCGCCGCACCGAGCGAATCATACAATTAATGTCTTGTAGACCTAAATCACGTAACGAACGCCCCGCTGCATAAGCATTTTCTGGAATTTGAACCGCGTGCAAAAACTGTAGTTTATCGATGCGTTCTGGATCCATATTGGTGCTCTCGCCCGGATAGAACCCATGTAGCTCGCCATAATGCGAGCGACGCGCGTGGTCCAACCGCGACAGAATTCGACGAATCGGCACTCCGGTACGACTCAGAATTTGTGATACCAGCATTAAACTGGCTTCGAGGGTGTCTGGCACAACTTGGGTTGCGCCTGCTTCCATCATTGCTTTGAGCTTGGAATCATCACGGCTACGCACAATAATTTCAGCATGGTCATTTAAGCTGCGAATGGCTCTGAGAGCGTCGAGCGCACGTTCGTCTTCCGCGAAGCTGATAATAATGAGCTCGACTTCTTCCGCATGCACCGCTTTGAGAATATCGCGGCGGCCAGCGTCACCAAAGAATACCTTGGCACCGCCCGCAAGAGCCTCTTGCACACGCCGGGTATCGTGATCTATCGCCAAATGCTCAATACCCTCTTGCTCAAGAAAACGGCTCACCGTCTGACCAACACGACCAAACCCTAGAATAAGGACTTTTGTGTGTTCATCCTTCGGTGCTAACAAGTCTTGGTCGTTCGCATTCGAACTTGAGGTGCCAACGAGTTTGAGAACGGCCTTCACAATAGGACTACAACGCTGAATCACCAACGGTGTTAATGCCATACCGAGCACCCCAATACCGACCAAGATACTGGCAATAGCATTCGGCAGTAATGCATACGTAAGCGCCAAAGAAACGAGGACAAAACCGAACTCCCCCATTTGGAAGAGCATCAAACCCGCTCCCCAAGAATCCTCGGAGCGCTCACCCATACGAACTGCAAGCCAACGGACCACGAGTGCTTTTATAGTGCCTACAACCAGCACGCCAAGTACAATCCAATGCAGGTTTTCGATAAATACCGTCAAATCGAGCTGCATCCCGACGGTAATGAAGAATAAGCCCATTAAAATATCGCGAAACGGTCGAATATCGGCTTCTAACTGATGTTTGTACTTACTTTCGCCCAACATCATGCCCGCTAAGAATGCACCCAACGCCATCGATAATCCGAATAAATGAGTCAGGCCACCAGCGACCAGCGCCACCAATAACGTCGCCAATACGAATAATTCATCGGTGCGGAGCCGCGCGATTTCTTTGAAAATATGCGGGAGAACCCACTTGCCGATGGCCATCAATACCACCACGACACCGGCACCTTTCCCCATAGCAATGGCTAAATTGAGCCAAATAGAAGTCTCTCCTGCTGTGGCTGCGAGCAGTGGAATCACGATCAGGAATGGTACTACGGCGATATCTTGAAACAGCAAGGTTGCAACGGTGATTTGCCCGCGCTTAGAGGTAAGTTGAGCCGATTCGCCAAGCTGCTTGATCACCACCGCTGTGGATGACAGCGCCAAGACACCACCAATCACGAATGCTGCGGCCCAATCATCGGTGAACAAAAATGCGAGGCCAGCAAACAGCACGGTACAAATGACCACCTGCCCTAACCCCAAGCCAAACACCAATCGGCGCATCGCGATCATTTTTGGCAATGAGAACTCGAGTCCTAGGGAGAACAACAGTAACACCACGCCCAGTTCGGCAACGAAGTGATATTCATCAGGGTCTTGAATCCACCCGGTCACATCTGGTCCAGCGATGATCCCAGCGGTTAAATACGCCAATATCGCCGGTAACTTAACGCGGCGAAATCCCCATACCAAAACTACGGCGATGGCAAGTAAGAGCAGGACATCTGTAAAGCCACTGTTCATGTTCGCTCTCCCTGTAAACTCAAGCCGATAATAATCAAGAGTAGTCCAATCACGGTGGTGTAGTGAATGGTTTCGCCCAAAATAAAGTAAATCAATAACAAACTGATGAACGGGCTGAGAAAGACCAGTGAACTAATTCGCCCTGCATTCTCTGCGCTTCGCATCGCAGTCAGCCACACCAGAAAGGTGATACCCATTTCAAAGAGACCAACATAAACGCCACCGAGCCAGCCTGCCAGCGGTAAATCAACATAGCCCTGCCACGGGTCACTCACCCACACCCATTGCGTAATGAGCAACCATCCCGAACCGAACGCAAAACACCAAAACAACGCGGGTATTGGCTTATCTTGATTGTGAATATTACTTAGCCAATAGCCGGCCCAGAGCAGCGTACTTGCCAACGCGAGGCCAATACCCACCCAATTGGTTTGTTGAAAGTCCCAGCGGCCGCCAGTGGCAATAAAGATAACGCCGACATAGGCAATGAGCATCGCCAACAGCGCACGGCGCGATAATTTTTGCTTCAGAATAGGAACCGCCAGCAACGCCATGGTAATGGCCCAACTGTAGTTAATGGCTTGTGCTTGCTGCGCTGGCAATGCGTTGTAGGCCGAGAAAAGCACTAAATAATAGGCAAATGGATTGATAAAACCCTGAAAAATGTAGAATTGATAGCGTTTTCCACCAATCTGGAGTGCCTCCTGCCACCGTCCCTGCCAGCTAATAATGACCGCGAAAGTCGCGACGCTAACGAGTGCGGCAATGGTCAATAACTGAATCGGCGTTAAATAGTCCAGTGCCAACTTGAAGGCTGTAGCTACGGTTGACCACAGTAATACCGCGCTTAACGCATACTTCACCGCACGAGCTTGATTCGGCGCGACTTTAGTAACTTGGTCGGTCGGTGGTATTGCTGCGGTAGCGACCGCTAAATCGACGTCGTTATTCGGTTCCGTCATGATGGTTCATGCTGCAATTGTAAGAGTCGATTCTTGCGCGGCTGATTGTGCCGCGAAATAGTATAGCGATCCCAACGAACCAGCGGTTGCCGATCGTTTTCACTGTGCAACATCTGTTCACGAATTTGTTCCAATACCGCATAGGACGGCGGCGTTGCATTCGACCGCTCAATCCACAGACGTAACAGCGCGCGCTGCAATGCTGGTTGCTGTTGCTCTAGCCAACCACACTGCAAGCGTCCAGATTCATCAAGTACAGCCTCCAGTTGGTCGGTTAGCAGGTTCTCCAACAAGGCCTGTTGCTCCGCACAGAGTGCCGCGCTGCGCAGCACTGCGTCGCCAAAGCCAGGCCAACGCGCTTCGAGATGCGGAACAATGTCATGCCGCAAGAAATTCCGATCAATCTGCGTATCGTAATTGGTGTTGTCTTCCACCCAATGTAGCTGGTGATGCACCGCATACGCGTAGATTTCAGCTTTCGAGACCGTCAGCAGTGGGCGCAGCCACCAGCAACCAGCATGTTCACTACTAAGCGCCATCGCTGCTAGTCCTTTCGGGCCTGAGCCGCGCTTTAACTGCAATAGAAAGGTTTCAATTTGATCATTCCGATGCTGACCCAACAACATCACAATTTGCCGACCGTCAGCTTGCTCGTGTGCGAGTTCAACTAAACGCTGATACCGAGCGTCGCGTCCTGCCGCTTCTTTACTCACGCGGCTGCCCTGCGCAACGGCAAGCACCTCGCCATGAAACGGGAACTGACGACGCTCACAATCCGCCTTTAAACTGGCTGCCCAAGCGCCAGAATCTGGATGAAATTCGTGGTCTAAATGAATGGCTAGAAATTGCTGGCAAGAATGCTCTGCACGATAACGATCGAGCAAATCTAGCAACGTTTGTGAGTCGGCACCACCGCCCAAGCAGGCGATGAACAACCGTGATGATGCGGGTGGTAGCTCAGCAAGGACTTGGCAAAAGTTCGGATAAAGGTCACGAAAAGGGGGCAAACTCGCTGTTGCCCCCTGTTTCAATTCATCTTGCTGACGCATCGCTGTTTAGCCGCTCAACATTAGCAGTAGCCGAATGACATCAATTTCTGATAGCGCTGCTCAAGTAACGCCGCGCGATCCAATTTGCCTAGCTCTGCTAAATCGGTTAACAAACGTGCTTTCAAACGCTGCGCAATTTCTTCGTGATCACGATGTGCGCCGCCGAGTGGCTCCTCAACAATCTTGTCGATTAAGCCAAGCTCCAGTGAGCGTTGCGCTGTAACACCCATCGCCTCTGCGGCAAGTGGTGCTTTTTCAGCACTCTTCCACAAAATAGATGCACAGCCTTCCGGTGAAATCACCGAGTACGTTGAATACTGCAGCATATTCACTCGGTTGCCGACACCAATCGCCAGCGCGCCACCTGAACCACCTTCACCAATAACGGTACAAATAACCGGTACTTGCAGGCGTGACATCACCTTAAGGTTGCGAGCAATGGCTTCCGATTGTCCGCGCTCTTCAGCACCGATACCTGGGTAAGCACCTGGGGTGTCAATGAAAGTGATGATGGGCAGTTGAAACCGCTCCGCCATTTCCATTAAACGCAAAGCTTTGCGATAGCCCTCAGGCTTCGGCATCCCAAAGTTCCGCAAAAGTTTTTCTTTGGTTTCGCGGCCCTTTTGGTGTCCGATAATCATGACGGGTTGGCCGTCAATGCGAGCGGTACCACCGACAATGGCACGATCATCCGCAAACGCGCGGTCACCGGCAAACTCATCAAAATCAGTGAAGATATGCTTGATGTAGTCCAAGGTATATGGACGCATTGGATGCCGCGCTAATTGCGCGACCTGCCATGCACCAAGGTCACCGAAAATTTTCTCAATGAGCTGCTCACGCTTGCCTTGCAGCTTGCCGATCTCTTCTTCCAAGGAGATATCGAAATCACCTTTCGCGCCGACGGCTTTGAGTTCTTCAATTTGCGCCTGCAACTCTGCGATGGGTTGTTCAAAATCTAAAAATTTGAGACTCATTTAAAATTCCAAAGCTACATGATTCTTGCCAAGTTGGACTTCCAACTCGTGGATTAATTCATCAGTCGGCGTGACATACCAATCGGTACCCGCCGCAAAATTTGCTTCTAGATCATCACGAACATAGCATAAATGCAGGGGTGTTGTCCCTTGCTTGTATGGTTCGATGAGCTCTGCTAACCGTTTGAGCCCATGCCCTTCTAGCTGATCGGTGCGAACTCTTAAGCGCAATCCGCGCGCATAAAATTCCCGCGCCGCGATCACCGTCATGACCTCTCGAGCTGACATTGTATTGCCACCCGAGTAATCATCAAAGCTGACCTCTCCTTTTACCCACAAAATTTGGTCTTTTTCGAGCAAATGTTGGTAGTTTTCGTACGTTTGTGCGAAGAAGCGCACATCGAGACGCCCGGTTTTATCATCGAGTGTGACAATTGCCCAGCGTTGTCCCTTTTTATTTACTAGGGTGCGCACATCAATCACTAAGCCAGCAACCGTAGTCATTTGATCGCGACCAGTAGGCTGCACGTCACAGAGATCGCCCGCCACATAATGGCGCAGTTCTTGTCGATAGCGATTCACCGGGTGACCGGTGAGATACAAGCCCAGTGTCTCCCGCTCGCCTTCCAACCAATGTGCTTCCGGCCATCGCGGGACTTGAACAAATTCTTGCTCGGGCGTTGCGGTATCAGTTGGCGTCAGAATACCAAACATATCACTCTGCCCAATTTCTTCCGCGCGTGCCTGTTGTTCAGCTTGCTTCATCGCTTTTTCAAGCGTTGCGATGAGCGCTGCGCGATGCGGACCTAATGAATCCATCGCCCCGGCACGCACCAGCTTTTCCACCACCCGTCGATTCAACCGCTTCATATCAACCCGATTGCAGAAGTCGAACAAATCTTTGAACGGACCGCCGTCTTGACGCGCTGCCAAAATAGCTTCAATGGGTCCTTCGCCCACCCCTTTAATAGCACCAATGCCATAAACCACATGGCCTTCGCTATCGACTGTGAACTTATACGCTCCTACGTTCACGTCCGGCGGGAGCAGTTTTAAGCCCATTTGCTCGCATTCATCCACCAAGGTTACGATTTTGTCGGTGTTGTCCATATCTGCACTCATGACCGCAGCCATAAATTCCGCTGGATAATGCGTTTTCATCCACAGCGTTTGATAGGACACTAAGGCATAGGCTGCCGAGTGCGATTTGTTAAAACCATAACCCGCAAACTTCTCTACCAAATCGAAGATTTTGATGGCGAGATCGGGGTCGATACCGTTGTCTTTAGCGCCTTCCTCAAATACCGCGCGCTGCTTCGCCATTTCCTCTGGCTTCTTCTTACCCATGGCGCGACGTAACAAATCGGCGCCACCGAGTGAATAGCCCGCGAGTACCTGAGCAATTTGCATGACCTGCTCTTGGTACAAGATAACGCCGTATGTAGGCTCAAGAATCGGCTTCAGTGAGTCGTGTTGATAATCTTTGTCTGGGTAACTAATGAGCTCTCGGCCATGCTTCCGGTCGATAAAGTTATCGACCATGCCGGACTGCAACGGACCCGGACGGAACAACGCTACCAAAGCAATGATGTCCTCAAACGAGTCGGGCAACATTTTCTTGATCAGTTCTTTCATACCGCGCGATTCCAACTGGAACACGGCAGTAGTTTGTCCTTTCTTTAAAAGCTTGAAGCAGGCTGGATCATCCAGTGGAATCTTGTCGATCAAAATCGGCGCTTGTTGGCTGCGTTCACGCTTCGCATTCACCATCTCCAGCGCCCACTGAATAATGGTCAACGTACGTAAACCCAAAAAGTCGAACTTAACGAGTCCCGCTGCTTCCACATCATTTTTGTCGAATTGCGTGACGGGCTGTTTGCCTTCTTCATCACAATACAACGGTGAGAAATCCGTGATTTTAGTCGGGGCTATAACAACGCCACCAGCGTGTTTACCCGCGTTACGCGTGACCCCTTCCAGAATCCGCGCCATATCAATGAGGTCACGAACATCTTCGTCTTGCTCATACATTTCGACCAAACGTGATTCTTGTTCGAATGCTTTTTCGAGGGTCATGCCCGGATCGTTCGGCACTAGTTTCGTTATTTTGTCGACAAAACCGTAAGGATGCCCCAGCACTCGACCAACATCTCGAATGGCAGCCTTCGCCGCCATAGTACCGAATGTGATGATTTGACTGACGGCTTCACGCCCGTACAAGTCAGCCACGTGGTCAATGACCTCATCACGACGATCCATACAGAAGTCGATATCGAAATCGGGCATGGATACCCGTTCAGGATTCAAGAATCGCTCAAAGAGTAAATCCAGCTCCAGCGGATCCAGATCGGTGATTTTGAGTGCATAAGCAACTAGGGAACCGGCGCCCGACCCTCGTCCTGGTCCAACCGGAATACCATGGTCCTTCGACCACTGAATAAACTCCATTACAATTAGGAAGTAACCTGGAAAACCCATGTCGTTGATAACTTTCAACTCGATGTCGAGACGCTCGTCATAAGCGCCGCGTTCAGTTTGGCGAACGGCCTCGTCAGGGAACAATTGCAGCAGTCTCGATTCCAGTCCCTCTTTCGACTTTTTGATCAAAAAGTCACCTGGCGTCATACCGCCAGTCGGGAACTCCGGTAACACATATTCATCCAGCCGAACGGTCACGTTGCAGCGCTTTGCTATCTCAATGGTGTTAGCGAGGGCTTCAGGAATATCAGCAAAAAGCTCAGCCATCTCTTCTGGGGATTTTAAATACTGTTGGTCGCTGTATTTTTTCGGACGGCGTTTATCGTCAAGGGTGTAACCATCTGCTACCGCAACTCGAATTTCATGCGCATAGAAATTATCCGGGCTAAGAAAAACAACCTCATTGGTTGCTACCACCGGCGTATCGGTCTCTGCAGCAAGGGCAACGGCAGCATGCAAGTAGTCGTCTTCTTGCGGCCGACCCGTGCGCACTAACTCGAGATAGAAGCGATCGGCAAAATGTTGCTGATAAAACTCGAGGGCAGCGCGTGCTTCTGGAGTTCTTTGTTGCAGAAGTTTGCGACCAATTTCGCCCTCACGCCCACCACTTAACAAAATGATGCCGTGATTGTGTTCGGCCAACCATTGTTTATCGATACAGGGCTTACCTTGGCGATGGCCTGCCAGATAACCTCGACTAATCAATTGCGTGAGCTGCTGATAGCCTTCGTTGTTCATAGCGAGTGCGGTCAGACGCGTTGCGGGTTCATCCAAATCATCTGCATCAACGACCCATAAGTCGCAGCCCACAATCGGCTTCAACCCCAACTTGTGGGTCATCCGGTAGAAACGGACCAGCCCGCACATGTTCATTTGGTCGGTTAATGCGATGGCAGGCATGCCTTTCGCCGCGACTGCTTCACACAGTGGCCCGACTTTGGGCAGACCATCGATCATGGAAAAGTCACTGTGCGCGCGCAAGTGAATAAACTGAGGTGAAGTAGGCATGGATTCAGCTGGTGCTGGTGCGTCAGTCATGTGGCTCAATGCAAGGCTAAACGTAAATGTATTCTTGTATTGTGCCGCATGCCTGCGCTTGTGTCATCCGTAGAATGCGTTCTCTTAGAATGAACCGATAAAGGCTTCAATACCCTCTTCATTCAATGCGTCGAGAGCTTCTTGCAGAGCCGCTTGATCGGACTCAAAGTGGTCTTCCCACAGGGTTGAATTGTTGTCTTGATCGACTATTTCTAAAATCCAACCGTGCTCATCCGATTTATAGATATCAATTTGGACGGTTTGATCATTTTGAGTGTAGGTTTGCGTGAGTGGACTTTGTTCAAAGTCGTTGTCAGCAGGGTTTGCGGTGGTCATAGTGGGCTCCAATCATTAAGAATGACCGCTATGATAGTGCTGTGTCGCCCAATTACCTAATTCTTCGTACTGTTTTGAAACTTCTTCATCCAGCCATGTACTACTTCGGGGTCAACTAGTCGCCCTTCTTTGATGCCTTCGGCAGCGATCTCGGTATCTGCGCATGCACGTTCTTGATCACTTAAAAACCGCGATTGATAGGCATCAATCGCGGCTAATAATTGATTAAATTCAGCTTGCTGGGCAGCTACTGTCGGCGATAACTCACCGAGCCGTTGCATGGCAACAGCGAGCTCGTGTTCTGTTTCGATCCTGAAACCTGACAACATACTTCTCCAATAAACAGCAGCGAATTAGCGAATAACAAACTCCATGACGATCCACGGAACGAGAAAGAATACGATGACGAGCACTTTATAGATCGCCATACTCATATAATGCATTTGGTCAAACGATTCACGCGAGAGTGGAAACCACTTCCCGTGCAGGTTGTAGAGCCGTTCCCGAAATGCGGTTAAGACGACAAACCACAGCGCTAATACCCCGTAATTAACAACCCAACACCACAACAACACTTCCTTCCATTCACCCACAGTACTCTCCTTTTTTTGCTGACAGCGTTTGTATCGAATGGAGTATAGTTTGCAGTTTTATGAATTGCTGAAGTAAAGCTGGCATACAAGCTTTCGCGGATTTCAGACAAAAAAAAGCCGCCTGTCGAAACAAGCGGCTGTTTTGCTAGTTGAGTAATCTCAGTTGTCGATTACAACGATCCAAGCGCCTCATTCAACAATGCTGATGGACGCATAGCCTTGGCTACTAAATCTGCGTTCGGCTGGAAGTAACCGCCAATTTCCACAGGTGAACCGTGCACACCATTCAACTGTTCCATAATGGCTTGTTCGTTCTCGGTGAGGAAGTTGGCTAACTTGCCGAAACGAACAGCCAAGTCTTTGTCTTCCGATTGCGCAGCAAGAGCTTCTGCCCAGTACATTCCCAAGTAGAAATGGCTACCACGGTTATCGATTTCACCCAGCTTACGCGCTGGCGACTTGTTGTTCTCAAGGAACTTCGCAGTAGCTAAATCGAGTGCATCGGCAAGCATTTGCGCGCGCTTGTTGTCAGTGCGCTGAGCCAAATGCTCCAACGACGCAGCTAAGGCTAAGAACTCACCTAATGAGTCCCAACGCAAATAGTTTTCTTCAACAAACTGCTGGACGTGCTTCGGCGCAGAGCCACCAGCACCCGTCTCGAACAAACCACCACCATTCATCAATGGCACAATAGACAGCATCTTCGCCGAGGTACCGAGTTCCAAAATTGGGAACAAATCAGTCAGGTAGTCACGCAATACGTTACCGGTAACTGAAATGGTATCTTGACCAGCTTTCATGCGCTGCAATGAGTGCAGAGTCGCTTCCACAGGTGCCATGATTTGCAGATCTAAACCTGCCGTATCGTGGTCTTGTAGGTATTGGTTCACTTTCTTGATCAGCTCAGCGTCATGGGCGCGCTGTGAATCAAGCCAGAATATCGCTGGCATACCGCTTAAGCGTGAACGATTCACAGCCAATTTGACCCAATCACGAATCGGCGCGTCTTTCACCTGGCACATGCGCCAGATATCGCCTTTCTCAACATCGTGTGAGAACACGACTTCGCCAGCACTGTTCAACACTTGAACTGTGCCCGCTGCAGTAATTTCAAAGGTCTTATCGTGCGAACCGTATTCTTCTGCTTTCTGCGCCATTAAACCAACGTTTGGAATAGTACCCATAGTCGCTGGATCGAAGGCGCCGTGTTCACGACAGAAGTCGATGGTCGCTTGATAAACGCCGGCATAGCAACGATCTGGAATCATTGCTTTAGTGTCTTGCTGGCCACCTTGGCGATCCCACATTTTACCTGAATCGCGAATCATTGCCGGCATAGAGGCATCGATGATGATGTCACTAGGTACATGCAAGTTGGTGATGCCTTTGTCTGAGTTAACCATCGCTAATTCAGCTTGTTGGTCATACACCGACTGAATATCTTGTTCAATTTCAGCGCGCTCAGAAGCCGGCAGCTCAGCAATTTTCGCCAACACGTCACCGAAACCATTGGTCGCATCAACGCCCAATGTTTTAAAGGTTTCGGCATGCTTATCAAACACCGATTTGAAGTAAATTTTCACCGCATGGCCGAACATGATTGGGTCAGACACTTTCATCATGGTCGCTTTCAAATGCAATGACAGCAGCACGCCTTCTTCTTTAGCTTTTTGCGTTTCCCGAGCAAAGAACTCTTGCAGCTTGGCAGTACTCATGCGCGCCGCATCCACCACTTCGCCAGCTAATACTTTGATACCGTCTTTCAATACGGTTTGGCCCGCTGGGGTATTCAGAACTACTTTTAACGAATCCGCATTAGCAAACGTAGTGGACTGTTCACTGCCATAAAAATCGCCGTCTTGCATATGCGCAACGTGAGTTTTTGAATCACTAGACCATTTACCCATACGGTGCGGATGCTTCTTCGCGTAGTTTTTTACCGAGGCTGGTGCGCGACGATCTGAGTTACCTTCGCGTAGCACTGGGTTCACCGCACTACCTTTAATTTTGTCGTAACGCGAACGCACTTCGCGCTCTTCGTCCGTTTGCGGATCAAACGGATAATCAGGGAGCTTATAGCCCTGCTTTTGTAATTCTTTGATACAAGCGGTCAACTGCGGAATGGAAGCACTGATGTTCGGAAGCTTGATGATATTCGCTTCAGGTGTTTTGGCCATTTCACCCAGTTCAGCCAAAGCATCACCAATACGTTGGTCTTCGGTTAAATACTCTGGGAAATTAGCAATCACACGGCCAGCCAAAGAAATGTCGCGTGTTTCAATAGAAACGCCAGCAGCCTTGGTAAATGCCTGAATAATCGGCAGCAAAGAATAGGTCGCTAAACGAGGCGCCTCATCGGTTTCGGTATAAATAATTTTTGAACTATCAGTCGAAGTAGTCATTGCTTGCTTAGATCCTAATATCAAAAAAAGTGGGCGGGATTATAGCAAATTAGCTGCGTTCACTCTAGTCGATTAATCTTCTCCTCGACTCTGAAGAAATGCTAAACTCGACGGCAACACAACGGAATGAAGAGATAATCATGGATATCAAAAAATTGGTTTTTGCAGGTAGTGCTTTTGTCTTACTGTCATCTTGTTCACTGCTAACCACCAAACTTGATGGTTCACCGCGCTTTTGGCAATGCTCAGCCGAATCATCATTTGGTCAACGCACGCTCATTACCGACTCCTCAAAATATCAAGCGACAAAACGTGCGCTCGATGAGTGTAATCGGAGTTATGGGCAGTGCAGTACGACAGGCTGTGACCCATTAGAACTATAAATTGAAGAGGAATGCCGCTGTTAAGCGGCTTCCATCGCTTGGAATAGCTCGTCGACCAAAAAGTGGGATTGTTTATAAACTTGGAAGAGTTCTGGGTCAGCTAGATCAATGCGCTTCATGGCGACCGAATATTCGAAGTCCTCGACCGAGCGTAACTGCTCACCTAACTCACCGAAATAGCTCAAAACCGCATCGCGCACTGAACTAGAAATGTTCAATTCATTCACGAATTCATTCTTGTTCACATCAAGCAAGATGTCACAGCCTGACAACAGCCCCACTAAAAACGCAACATCAGCAGCGCGTGAGCCGTGAGCAGATTGACGCATCAATTCGGCGCACATATACGCGCGAGTCAGCACCAATTTGGCGGCTCCCGGTGTGCTGTTGCGCAACGACAGAATGAGCAGCACCCATTTTCGTAATGGCTCCAAGCCAAGCAGCATGACGACTTCACGAACCGATTCAATTTTGCGGGCGACGCCGTAATAAGGACTATTCGCTATCCGCAAGAGATTCACAACTAACACAGGGTCTGTAGAAATAGCAGCGACCAGATCGTAGAGATCCGGCTCTTCACTAAAGAGCTGCTGAATAATCATAGCCTGCTCACCAGCCGCCGATGGAACTTTACGACCTTCAATCACTTTGGGCTTGGCTAAATAAAAGCCTTGAAACAAATCAAAACCTAAATCTTTGTACTTTTCGTAAGTCGCTTCTTCTTCGATTTTTTCAGCGAGCCACAGCACCGGATAATCCCGAAGTGCGTGATAATGTTCGGAGGCTTCTTCGAAAGATGTTTTGGTAATGTCGACCTTAATAATGGTCGCCATTTTTAAAATAGGATCCCATGCCGGATGAAATTCAAAATCATCTAGCGCAAAACGAAAACCTTCGTCCACCCAAGCTCGGATAGCTGCGATGATTTCAGGTGTTGGTTCAATGCGTTCGATGAGTTCGACAATGACATCTTTGGGATTCAACGGCAGAAAAATGCCGGACAATAGAAAATCGGCGGATACATTGATGCAAACCGGCATTTTATAATGCTCAACGTGCTCAATCACACCGGTGCAGAGGTTAAAAAGTAATTCACTAGTGGCACGTTCATCACCAACATCGAGTGCGGATACACCGCTGTCGTGTCGATAGAGTAGCTCATGGGAATAGATATGCCCACGGCGATCATAGATGGGTTGTGCTGCAAAAAGTATCTCGGCCATTTATTGTAATTATTTTACGTCTAGATATGTCATCTTATATAACAAATAAGCGGAAGAAAAAAGGGGTAGATTTGAATCTACCCCTTTTTCTTGCGTCTCGTTTAGTCGACTTTTGGTGTCGTTAAACCACGGCGCTCAAGTAGTGCGTCGACCGTTGGCTCTTGACCACGGAAGTCGATGTACTGTTGCATCGGGTCTTTACTATTTCCTTTAGACAAAATGGTGTCTCGGAACTTCTGACCGTTTTCCAACGTCAGTCCACCCTGCTCTTGCATGTACGCAAACGCGTCAGCGGCAAGAACTTCAGACCACATGTAAGCATAATAGCCAGCTGAGTAGCCACCTGCGAATACGTGTGCGAAAAAGGTTGAGCGATAACGTGGTGGCACGGCTTCTACATCAACACCATTGCGCGCCAGCGCCGCTTCTTCAAAGGCTTGGATATTATCGATAGCTGGAGCATCAGCTGGCAGCGTGTGATATTCCAAATCTAATAAGGCTGCTGCGATGTATTCCAACGTATCAAAGCCCATGTTGAAGTTTTTCGCTGCCATGACTTTCTCAAGTAGCTCAGCAGGAATTTGTTCGTCAGTTTCATGATGACGAGCAAAGTTCGCGAGTACTTTCGGATTCAATGTCCAGTCTTCTTGGAACGTTGATGGAAACTCAACATAGTCACGTGATACCGAGGTACCCGCTAAAGAAGGATACATCACGTCAGAGAACATACCGTGCAACGCATGTCCCATTTCGTGGAACATGGTGCTAACTTCATCAAAGCTCAATAAAGTTGGCTCGCCATCTGGAGCTTTCTGGATGTTCATGTTGTTCAGAATAACTGGTTTGGTGTCTAGTAAGCCTGACTGACCAACAAATGAACTCATCCAAGCGCCACCACGTTTGCCGTCTCGGGTAAACCAGTCACCGTAGAACAAGCCCAAGGTTTCGCCATCCACATCTTTCACTTCATAAACCAAGATGTCATCTGCATAAGTCGGAATATCGTCACGCTTATGGAATGTGATCCCGAATAATTCAGTCATCGCGAAGAATACACCGTCTTCAACGACTCGGTTGAATTCGAAGTACTGCTTCACTTGGTCGCCATCTAACGCGTATTTTTCCGCGCGAACTTTCTCAGCATAGAACGCCCAATCCCAAGGTTTCACATCGAAATCACCGCCTTCTGCTTCAATCATTTCTTGAATGGCAAGTTGCTCAGCGCGAACGTTAGAAACGACTGCTGGAACTAGGTCACGCAACATATCTTGCGCCGCAGCAGGTTCTTTCGCCATACTGGTTTCGAGCACGTACTGGCCCCAGTTGTCATAGCCCAATAACGCAGCTTTATCAGCGCGCAATTCAGCTAATCGAGCAGCAAGTGGACGGTTATCGGTTGCGGTGTTACCAGTACCACGATTGGCAGAGGCTTCCCAAACACGCTGACGCAATTCGCGATTTTCCAACGATTGAAGAATCGGCTGGCGAGTAGTGTTAGTAATTTTGATCGCGTATTTACCATCATGACCTGCGGCCGTTGCAGCATCCGCTAACTGCTGAATTTGTGAAGCACTCAATCCTGCCAATTCTTCAGCAGAATCAACCACGATCAAGTTTTCATCAGCAAGCTTCATCAGGTTTTGTTGGAATTGGGTGGTCAGCTCAGAGAGTTCTGAGTTGATTGCGCGAATCTGTTCTTTCTCTTGCTCATTAAGCTGTGCACCGGCACGTACGAAACCTTTATAGGTATCTTCAACCAAACGCAGTTCTTCACCTTCGAGCGTGTCACGAGCATCATAAACGGCTTTCACACGAGCGAATAACTCAGGGTTCAAACTGATGTTGTCGCCGTGCTGTGCCATTAACGGTGCCATTTTGGACTGTAAGGTACGCGTGTCCGTGTTACCTGCAGCACCCGCAACGTTATAAAACACAGAAGCGACGCGGCTTAGTAACCGACCTGAGCGCTCCATAGCAACAATGGTATTCTCAAACGTTGGCGCTGCTGGATCATTAACAATGGCTTCAATTTCAGCCATATGCTGTTCCATACCGGCCATTAATGCTGGCTCATAGTCTGCGAAATCAATGTTAGAAAAGTCAGGAGCTTGATATGGCAAGGTGCTGGCTGTGTAAAACGGGTTACTCGCGTTAAATTCACTGCCGCTGGTTTGCATTTGCTCTTGTTGAGCGGTTTCTGACGTTTGTTGTGCTGCTTCTTTGTCTGAACAAGCGGCTACGGTTAGCGCTGCTCCGATAGCAACAGCAATAAGGCTTTTGCGCATCATAATAGGTTCTCCCTGGTGGACTGAATCCAAAGACTGTAACAGACCTTGGCTTCATTGTTATGTGTAATCACGTGCTCTAATGTAACTTTGTGTGACTACGGGCTCAAGAGCTATTCATAGCGTAAATGGTGTGTTTTGACGGATTTCGCAGTAAATAAGTGCTTTAAGCAACAATTTTGATGGGTATTAAAGGTGGTAAGCCGTGCTGAGCGCGAGCTTTATCGCAGAATGGATTTTCGCCTTCGTCGCCGGCTATAAATTCACGGCAAGGCGATGGGCGATTCGCGTAAATGGTGCAACCCACTTGCACGCCAATTTCGCCATCAAGAGCAACGCAGCGGGGTTGTTTCTGGTTGGTACCTTGCATGCACAGTAGGTGCGGATGAAAAGCTTCGGTGAGTTCTGATGGCACATAGCCGGTCGGAGCGCCAGTAGCTTCGCCCCAATAGAAAGACACACGATATGACGCGCAACAAGCACCACACGTCAAGCAGGCTGAAGCCGAACTCATCGCGCAACACTCCCAACAGGTAAGAAAACTTGTTGAAATGGCGGAGCGGACGGGACTCGAACCCGCGACCCCCGGCGTGACAGGCCGGTATTC
>PYVG01000188.1 GCA_003030745.1 Pseudidiomarina aestuarii
CCGCAGTTGGGTGTGACCATCGATAATGGCGGCTGTGTGGATACCAAGAGCACTGCTGTTTACGGTCAAATCAACTACGATATGACGGACAATTTCTCGTTCACCGTTGGTGGCCGTTATACCGAAGATGAGAAAGAAGCGGATGTACTTCGTCAAACTTTCTTAGGGATCAAGTTCCTTGAGCGTTCAGGTTCAGGTTTGTTGTTAGCGACGAACTCTGACTTTAGCGCTGCAGAAAAATGGACGCACTTCTCACCACACGCCAGCATGCGTTATCGCATTACCGATGACACTATGGTCTACGGTAGCTACAGCAATGGCTTTAAGTCAGGTGGTATTGACATGCGTGCAGACGCATCGCTCAACCCAGATGCTGTGAATCCTTATGATCCGGAAATTGTGGATACCTATGAAGCCGGTATCAAAACTGAATTCTGGGACGACCGCATTCGCTTAAATGCTGCGTGGTTCTTGTCTAACTACTCAGACATGCAGGTTACTGTTCAGCGTGCGGTTCCAGCAGGCGTAGCTTCGCAAGTATTGAACGCAGCTGAAGCAACAGTCTACGGTTTTGAAATTGAAGCAGTAGCAGCAGTCACCGACAGCCTGAACGTCACCGCCATGATGGGTAACGTGAATGCAG
>PYVG01000189.1 GCA_003030745.1 Pseudidiomarina aestuarii
CGTGAGTTGAATATTCATATGCGGCAACCCGAGGTCTTAAATGCGATTCTAGCTCTTTACGAGTAACGCATCAGATTTCTTTGCAGAATAAGGGACGCCGCCCTCCGGGTCGGCAAACCCGATAGCCAAAAGCATTATAGGTCGCTGATGGGGCGGTAATTCAAGCTCCTGCTCCATCAACCTTTCTCTAAACTCAATGTCTGGCCAATTGATAGGGCAAGTGGATAGTCCCATGGTTTCGAGTGCTAACATGAGCTGCATTGTCGCTAACGATGCATCAATATAGATGCAATGGCGGTCACGTTCAGTTGGATAGGCATTGAGATCGCCAACAACAACTATGAGTGACTGCAAGTTCTGGTTAAAACCGACGGTACCCCCAGCGAAACCCGCCACCTTCGCCGCTTGCTGCGCATTGTTGATGAAGTGAAAGTGGTAAGGTTGCCGATTACAGGCGCTCGGAGCTAACGACGCCATATTAATCGCCTCGCGCACTTTATCCTCCGGCACTGGCTGGTCAAGGTACCAACGCACGCTACGTCGACGAACAAAAAGTTTACGGAGCTCGTCGGTAGAAATTGCTGGTTCGGGTAGTTCATGATGAGGATATGGTATCGATTG
>PYVG01000190.1 GCA_003030745.1 Pseudidiomarina aestuarii
TGATGCCTATTTGCGCGGATTTTTAGCGAGAACTAATGCTTAAGAAACGCACTTCGCCATATCGCCGAAGGCATGAACAAAGGGCCAATCCCGCTATCCCATTTCAAATGCGGCGTTCCTTTCTATTCCTTTGTGCCTTCGTACTGTTTTATTTGGAGCCTCTTAGGCTTGGTCCTCTTAACGTAGCATCCTATTGGAAACTCGGTGGTCTTGCGATTGCCTTTTATTTGTACGCATTCAGTGCTGATTTCTCGGCGCCTCCTCGGACGGCGTTTTGGGGCGCGGCGTTTGCTATAGCTGGCTTAATAAACATTTCGCTTTGGGAAAGTCCCATTGAAACGCTTACTTACAGTATTAAATTCCTCTATATTCCCGCAATTCTCGTTATATTGATGGGTTTGCATAGAAAGCACGGACTCACCGTGTCGTTGCTTTTAGGGCACGCCACCTTCATCGCCGCATTTGCAACTCTCAGCACTATACCTTTCCATTTAGGGTTGCTCGAGCCAATGACTGACGCTGGGTATGACCTCTCATTATTCGGCTTGGAAGGGAAAGGGTTTAGCGGGATATTTTTTAGTTCTCACGGTGCTTCGATTGTGTTGGGAACGGCTTCCG
>PYVG01000191.1 GCA_003030745.1 Pseudidiomarina aestuarii
TGAACTCAGCGGCGCTGGGTTCGCTGAACCGTCCACCCCACAAACTCATGATGATTGATCTCCACCTTCGGCTTGGCCATGCAGTGCGCGAATACGTGACGCCAGGCTATATAGGCGAATAAAGCCCTCAGCATGTTTCTGATTATAGACTTCGTCTTCGTCGAATGTCGCGAATGCATTGGAATAGAGGCTATTCGGGCTCTGCCGCTGAGTCACGGTCACGTTGCCTTTGTAAAGCTTCACGACAACGTCGCCGGTCAATGGCTCTGCAATGTTCTCGGCAGCAGCCAAGAGTGCGTGGCGTAGCGGAGTAAACCAACGACCGTCATACATTAGTTGGGCGAACTCATTGCCCAAACGAATACGGTAATCGAGCACGCTACGGTCAAGCACCAGCGACTCCAATCCGAGCAATGCCGCACGCAAGACAGCGCCTGCTGGAGTTTCGTAACAGCCCCGCGACTTCATACCCACTAAGCGATTCTCGACCATATCAAGACGACCAACACCGTGTGCACCAGCAACGTTATTTAAGTGCAAAATGGCGTCAACGGCGCTATATTCCTGACCGGTCATGTGTGAGAGTTCGCCTCGTTGGAAAGACAGCTGTATG
>PYVG01000192.1 GCA_003030745.1 Pseudidiomarina aestuarii
GTCCGCTGCCTTCTTCAACCACCAGTTTGATGAAGCCGCGCGTGTCGAAGTTGGCGAGCGCGCGCGGCACGTTGTCCAGCGTTAGCGTGCGACTATCAGTTTTGATGCCGTCATGGTGCGCTTCCGCCTCGCTGTAGCCTACGGTCGCCACTTGCGGGTCGGTGAACACCACGGCCGGCATCGCGGTCAGGTTCAGGGCCGCGTCACCGCCGGTCATGTTGATCGCGGCGCGAGTGCCGGCCGCTGCCGCCACATAGACGAACTGCGGCTGGTCGGTGCAGTCGCCTGCGGCGTAGATGTGTTCCACGCTTGTACGCATGCCGGGGTCGATGACGATAGCGCCTTGCGGGGTGAGCGTGACGCCCGTCGCATCCAGTGCCAGCTTGCGTGTGTTGGGCGCGCGGCCGGTGGCGACCAGCAGCTTGTCGGCGCGCAGTTCGCCGTGCGCCGTGGTGAGCACGAATTCGCCGTCCCCTTCACCATTGATATACGCGACCTGGCTGGCCTGGGTGTGTTCCCTCACCTCGATGCCCTCCATGCGGAATGCGGCCGTGACGGCTTCGCCTATAGCTGGGTCTTCGCGGAAGAACAGCGTGCTGCGAGCCAGGA
>PYVG01000193.1 GCA_003030745.1 Pseudidiomarina aestuarii
GGTTTGATCATCAATCCCGTTGCCGGATTGGGCGGTAGTGTCGGGTTTAAAGGGAGCGATGCGGAGGGGACTAAGGAGCGCGCGTTAGCGCTCGGGGCTACGCCACAAGCGCAACAGCGTGCATTGCAGGCGTTTCGACAACTCGGTGAACACGGGCGGATGCTTCAATTTGTGACTGCCGCCGGTGAGTTAGGAGAAAACGTCGCGAAAAGTATCAGCGCTGACGTGGAGGTTGTCTATCAAGCCGCGTCGGAACACTCAACAGCAGCAGATACTCGGGCACTGGTACAGCTTCTTTCAGAACGCTCCGATATTGATCTGTTGGTCTTTGTCGGTGGTGACGGCACTGCGCGCGATGTCGCGGCTAGTTATCCAGATGACCGGCCGGTACTGGGCATACCTGCTGGCGTTAAGATTCATTCTGGAGTGTACGCCATCAGCCCGCGCGCAGCCGGAAATGTCATTCTCGATCTCTTGACTGGCAAGTTGGCCAGTGTGATTCATGCGGATGTCATGGATATCGACGAGGAAGCCTTCCAACGAGGTACCGTACGTGCGCGCCGATTCGGCGAGCTGCTCGTGCCTGCTGAGCTCCGCTATGTTCA
>PYVG01000194.1 GCA_003030745.1 Pseudidiomarina aestuarii
CGGCTCCGGCACCAGCACCTGCTCCGGCAGCAAGTGCGCCGGTCGCAGAACCAGAAATTAGCGGCCACGTGATGCGCTCGCCTATGGTTGGTACCTTCTATGCAGCACCAGCACCAGGCTCACCTGACTTCGTGACCGTTGGCCAGCAAGTCAAGGCTGGCGATACCTTGTGTATTGTTGAAGCGATGAAGATGATGAACCAAATTGAAGCCGATAAAGGCGGCGTCGTGAAACAAATCATGGTTGAAAACGGCGAACCGGTCGAATTTGACCAACCTCTGTTTATCATCGAATAAACCCACGCGATCAGGACATTATCATGTTAGATAAGGTTGTCATTGCCAACCGCGGTGAAATCGCATTACGCGTTCTACGAGCGTGTAAAGAACTGGGCATCAAAACAGTTGCGGTGCATTCGACGGTTGATAGAAATTTAAAACACGTGTTACTGGCAGACGAGTCGATTTGTATCGGCAACGCGCCAGCAACAGACAGTTATCTCAATATTCCACGCATTATTAGCGCTGCGGAAATTACTGATGCTGCCGCCATTCATCCCGGCTACGGCTTTTTAGCTGAAAATGCCGACTTTGCTGAGCA
>PYVG01000195.1 GCA_003030745.1 Pseudidiomarina aestuarii
CTGCGACAGCTCCCCCCTTTAATTTGGCGCCAACAGATTGCCACGTTATCAGATAACCAACCGGATAACCGTTGTAAAGTGAGTCAATTAAGTCCCTGACCTGAGATGTTTTCCAAACAAATGGTCGTTGTAGTTCCGGAATTGCTATTTTATCGCTACGAACGTCAGCAAGAATTTGACTGATCGCTGTTTGCTTTACTTCATATTTTGCCATGTCGTCCCACACTTTCTAATTTAAATCGTGAATTTGTGTGAAGAGTCCATTCGTTTCAGGACACTCATTCACAGTAAGGTGGATTATCTTTGATAGTTTCTAATTAAGTTGAGGATTACATTTTCCCTCTCAAGACATCAAGTATTAACGTTCCAGTGTAACTATCCCATCAAATAATACAGCCCACTCGTAGAGTGTCTTGTGACCTTAAAAGAGTCGGGAAAAATCAGGCCTTACCATAACTTTAGTTGATATTTTATCTAAATAAACCGAGTTTCAACTTTTCCCAGTTCGGGATCGCTGTAATCCCCCTAAGAATCGAAGCAATTTTAGGGGGAAAGTTGAATAATAGCGAAAAAATGCAGAATATGACCCAAATATTTTT
>PYVG01000196.1 GCA_003030745.1 Pseudidiomarina aestuarii
ATTTTTAATCTCACAATTAGAGATGCTAATCCTCCAGCGACTATAATGCGTATATAGATGTACCATTTTTAAGTAAGGAGACGTCACTATGAGTCAATCAACTCAAAAAGCCACGCTTTACAGAATGTCGACACCTGACCACCAATGCCCTTTTGGTTTAAAAACCAGGCACTTACTTAAAGCCAACGGTTACGATGTGGACGACAACCTGTTGGAAAGCCGAGAAGAAACCGACAAATTCAAGAAAAAGCACGACGTCGATACCACTCCACAAGTGTTTATTGGTGATAAACGTATCGGTGGGTACGAGGAGGTTCGAGCCTTTCTTGGAAAGCCTCTTCCTGACCCTGACGCAACCAGTTACCGGCCCGTTATTGCATTATTTATTATGACGGCACTCCTCTCTGTAGCCACGTCGTGGTTGTCTTTTGGTCGCGTATTTACCGTACAAACCATCGAGTGGTTCATCAGTTTCTCTATGGTGGTTCTGGCCTTGCTCAAACTCCAGGACGTAGAGAAATTCTCTACCATGTTTCTCAATTACGATCTTCTCGCCAAAAAATGGGTGCCTTATGGCCGTATTTATCCCTATGCCGAA
>PYVG01000197.1 GCA_003030745.1 Pseudidiomarina aestuarii
TGTTGCAACAGTACAAATGCGTCAACGTCATGGCGACTTGAATGAATCGCTTCAAGATCTTGAGAGTGATACTCGACTGGTCGTGTTGGGCTTGCATGGGGAAGATAGTAGTACCAACTGTTCAGCCAGTACCTTCGATGTATAGGGCAACTCATCATAAGCACCCGGTTTAATTGCCTCTACCGCAGCTCGCGTATCATAATACTGTAGCGTTGTGCCCGGTAACGGCTTGCGAAATTCACTATTCATATGCCACCTCCATCATGTTGCAAGTGAAGGCAAATCGCTTAACGATTTGCCACTGCAGGTACTTGGCGAGGTGCCGGCCCAATGTAATCAGCACTAGGGCGAATGATCCGGTTATTCGCGCGTTGCTCTTTGACATGCGCGGTCCAACCCGTCACTCGTGACATGACGAAAATTGGCGTAAACAATTTGGTCGGAATGCCCATGTAGTGATAAGCCGAGGCATGGAAGAAGTCAGCATTTGGGAATAGTTTCTTTTCTCGCCACATAACGTCTTCACAACGCACAGACACAGCATACAAACGGCTATCACCAAACTCTTGTGCCAGTTTTTCAGACCAGCCTTTG
>PYVG01000019.1 GCA_003030745.1 Pseudidiomarina aestuarii
GGTGCCAGCAGTCGCGGCAGTGAGTACTTCAGCCGGTGTCATACCTGCTTGCTGTAAAAGCAGCATTTCGACCACTAGTGACCAACCATGTGCTGTATTTGGATTAGGTGCGTCGCTGCCAGCGAGTACCCGGACGCCAGCGTCATTCATGCGCTTGGTAGTCGCCATCAAATTGTCGTAGTAGTGCGCAGGAAATCGATTAGTATCTGGGAACGACTGACGCAGTGTCGATGTTGCATCTCTGCTGATATCCAGCTCTGGGCTTTGGAACAATACTTCATCATTGATAGCACCACGTAACATGCCCTCGTAAACCACAGTGGTTGGAATGACGAATACATCGTTAGCTACCATGAGAGCAAGTAAATGGTCGCTAATAGGTTCGTTAAAAAAGCTATGTACGAGTCCATCGGCACCAGCAGTGACAGCATCAACAGCCGAGTTATAGTCGGCAATATGAACCACCGCTAAGCGATTGGCTTGGTGAGCAGCAGCAATTGCAGCTTCCAAACCCGCTTTAGAAATGGAAGGCGCATGTTGATAGCCAGCACCCTCAGCCGTGTACACAATTTTGATGAAATCCGAACCTGCATCAATGCGCTGTTGTACTAATTGAGTCGCTTGTTCAGGCGACTCCAACGTCGACACATCAATGCCGTATTGTGTGCCATGACCATCGGGCGCGGTCATCAGTAAACCTGCACCATACATATCTGCGCCGGCAGTAAATAGGACGGTTGAGCGCTGATTTTTGTTCAGCTGTAGAAAACTCGGATCACCAAACATATCAATCACAGTGGTGACTCCGCGTTGCAACGATTGCTCCAATGCATCGCCCCAAGCATGAACATGTGCATCAATCAAGCCTGGTATGATCCAGTGATTATTGCCATCAACCCAGCGTACTGAGCGGTCAGGCTTGTCATCATGCATGGCGACAATCACTCCGTCTTTTACTTCGATAAAAGTTGCTTATGTCACTGACTTACGAAGCGGAGTTTGGTTGTCCTTACTGCATGGCACCAAACTCAATTGAAATTGATGCGGCCAATGATGTTGGCCAGCAGCAAATTGTTGATTGCCAGATTTGCTGTCAGCCCATCGAAGTCTGGGTTGAAGAAGATAGTATGGGCGACTTTACAATCGTCGCTCGCACTGATGATGAATAAAACTAGGCAGCGTGATGGCGCTGATAATGCGCCTGAGCCACATCACGGTGAGAGCGCAGCCGGCCTTTGAGAACATTCTCGCCGACTTGATAAAACAGCGGATTCTCTGGATCGCTGGCTGGTCCCTGTGCTAACGCCGCCAACTCCGGTGGTAACTTCAATAATGGAACCTCTGCGTCCAACTGGGCAGCCATAAAGAACGCACACGAGAGTCGCTCCTCGGCAACCGGTGGGCTTACCACACGATGGTAGGTGGCTTTGAGATACCCATCGGAAGCCAACTCCAATAATTCACCGATATTTACAACAAATGCGCCAGCAAGAGGTTGCGCGGAAATCCAACCATCGGCAGTTTCGACTTCTAGACCCGACTGGTCGTCCTGCAGAACTAAAGTTAGATAGCCCGGATCTTTGTGCGCGCCAACGCCTTGGGTTTGCTGCGCGCTAGTGCGACGTGGATAGCGGATCAGCTTCATATGTGTGTAAGGGCCGTCTTTGATGGTCGCCTGAAATGCGTCCGCTGGCTGCTTTAATGCTAAGGCAAAAGCTTCTAACAAAATCACCGTCAAATCGGTCAGTTGTTGCTGCCATTCCAACAAAGTTGCCCGCATTTCCGGCAATGCATCTGGCCATTGATTTGGACCGATGATCTGCTGCCAATCCGCTTTAAGGTGCTGTGCCTCGACAGTTTGCTGCTCGCGCATGATGTCGAACTGCTCACGAAAATCCGGTTGCCCACCAGTCAGCTCGCCCTGCAACTTCGTGTAACCGCGAAAGTGTTGGGAGTTGAGCATTTGCACCGACTCTTTCGCTGCAGCGGGTAGCTGGAAGAAGCGCTTGGCAAGCATCATCACTTGTTGCTGTTGCTCGAGCGAAATACCGTGATCAGTCAAATAGAAAAAACCAACCTCTCGAGCTGCTTTGCCAAGTTCGTCAACAAATGCCTCACGCGCACGTCCACCCGCAAACCATTGCGAGAGTTTGATTACCGGTAATGATAGGTTTCGTGATTCTTGCCGCATAGTTAGTCACTATTCAAAGAGACGAATGTGACTACATCATAAGCTGCGAAGGGTCCTACGCTTAGGATTTGATTTCTCTTAGATAGTCCAATCGGCTATATCAGAACGTCTGGACGTCTAAATATTCTTACTAGTTAGCGGTAGGCGGGAATGGGTTCGTTAAGTTGCGACTGCGGGGGTTGCTGAAGCCAGTTTTCGAACATCAGACCGGGAACACGCTCAAACTCACGAACATCGTTGGTTACTACCGTCAAGCCAAGCGATCTTGCATGTCCCGCAATCAAAGCATCATAAGCACCGATTGGTGTACCGCACTGGCGCAAGTGGGCTCGTATTCGAGCAGCATGTTCAGCGGCCGCCGAATCAAAATCAAGAATGGTTAGTCGGGATAAAAAACCGGCTAATTTTTCTGCATTGCTTACCTGTTGTTGAGAGCATGCGACACCGTATTCGAGCTCCATGACCGTAATAGAGCTGATACATAGCTCACGTGCATGCTGGGCAAAAATGGGAGCTAAATGCATTGGCCGATTCTTCATGATGTAGATACAGATATTGGTGTCGAGTAAGTAGCGCAAGTTCATAAGGTCTCACGCTCCTGCTCGGCGGGTTGCTCGCGATCTTGCATGAAGTCGTCACTCATAGGATTCGCAGCAAACCATGTCGCCCAACTTGAGCGCGCTGGCGTGATAATTCGACTCTCACCAACTACCAGAACTTCAACTTCGGTCACGTCATCTGGGAATGCGACGTCTTTCGGTAATCGAACCGCTTGGGTTTGGTTATTTTTGAACACCTTGGTTTTGGTCATGTCTTGAAGCCTATGTATATCCAATTAGGATATACATAGTGTAGTCAGATCCTTTTTAAATTTCCATTCGTTCAATCAGCGCCGAACAGGTGACCGGTTTTAACGTAGATGATGGTTTCTTGTTCGACACGCGGATGATGCTCACTGGCATGGGGACTACGCAGCCATGTACCTGCTGGGTAGCGGCCGTGCTCGTCAATAAATTCACCAGATAGCACGAAAATTTCCTCGCCACCAAAATGCCGATGCGGTCTGAAAACCTCACCGGCTGGCCATTTCACTAGAGCAACGTGCTCGCCCTCGAAGCTATGCAACGGCATCACTTGAAGCCCCCCATAACCCGGCAGCCATTCGGCCTCGTTGGTGTTGATACGAATGGTCGCAGTATCGGCTGGATCGAATTGATGCAATTTGACGAACAACACACAACCATTCTCACTAAAAGGCGCATGTTCAGAGTCAGGTGGATTGCGAATATAAGTGCCAGCGGGATAGTCGCCATTTTCATCAGAAAAGACGCCATCTAGAACGAAAATCTCTTCACCTGCTGGATGTTGATGGGTTTTAAAGTGAGAGTTTGGCGCATAACGCACGACGCTCGTTGCGCGACCGCGCTCAGCTTCTTCGCGCTCTAATAGTTTTCTATCGACTCCAGCAGCGGGGCTTGGAACCCACGCTTCGTCAGCGGTTCGCACCACCACCCGTTTCGAGAAATCCATATTCAGCATCAACGTACCTCTTTCTTGTCACAAATCATGTCGCACTTCAGTTATGTTGCGAATGTACGAAACAACTCAAATTATCGACCACAAACTATGTGTTCGCGTCACATTATCTGACCATTTTGCATCTACATTGGTGGAATCGGAACAATAAGGATGTTTTGGTATGCAGCAAATAATTTTACTAGTCGCAATGACACTTATCCTAACAGCATGTGGCGGCAGCAGCTCTGAAGAACCCACTACGCCCCCACCTCCCCCGGTGTCAGATAAAGTTACGACCATTCTTAGTGGCTCTCAAACTGTCGAACGATTTTATCTAGATGGTGATGCTCAACTTGCGGGCACAACCACAGGTCTCTTTTGGCGTGCGGACGCGAATTCGGATTGGCAGAATCGGTCACCGGAAGACTCTGGGGTGGCAGACATAGTTGTGCTGGGTTCAGGGCAGTATATTATCGCCATGACACCAACCGAAGGCACAGAGAATAGTGAAGCTCACCCACTTTATCGAACCTCAGATAGTGGACAAACTTGGGATCGAATTAGTCACAATTTTGGCGGAGGTTTTTTTAGCGTCATTCGTTCATTAACCTATGATATCAGCACGAATTCTATCTATGCCGTCAGTCTTGGCGCCTTAGCAAAAGCTGACAGTAGTGCGGAGAACTGGACGCTAATCGATGGCGATTGGAGTACATTCGCAACAGGTTTGCGCTTGCTTGAATATAACCATGCTAAACAAGCGATTTGGTTTGGTGGCCAAGGGGCTATTGAGAATGGCTATCTGAAACGCTTCAATATAGCCGACGATTCTGTGGTTCGGTGGGACGACTTACTACCCAACCCACATTCCTTTATGGGCGGTCTTATTCACCCACATGAACCCAACACGGTAATGTTTGGTGGTGAAGGTGGAATCGCAATCAGTTATGACCACGGAGCATCTTGGGAGCGACCACTCGGGGACGTAAATCACCGTTTTTACTGGGACATTGTGATTGATTCAGCTGGCGTTTTGTATACCGCTGGTTGGGATAAGGGCGGTCCTGAACAACCGCTCATTGTTGAATGCAGCAGTGATAACGGATACAGCTGGAAATCCCATCATTTCGGCAATGAAGTCTCGCGAGGTGGCGTCAAGAGTCTGTCGCTTGTCGAACATGAGGACGAAACTATGCTGTATTTAGGACTTGAAGCAAACGGCATCAAGGCGATTTCTACTGATGACCTTGAGTGCCCATAAACGGTTTATTTTGCGAAGCGGCTGGGTGTGCCCTGTGCTGTTTCATCTGCGGGGGTCAAGCTGGCAAGGCGACTGCCGACGGTATAAAGCCGCTCAACATGCTGCTCAAAAGCAATCAGTTCATCGCCATTCAATTGCATGCTTGATGGAGCTTTTAAATTGAGAGGATTAATCGCGCGGCCGTCTTTATGGACTTCGTAATGCAAGTGCCGACCGGCAGACAAACCGGTATTGCCAAGGTACCCAATAACGTCACCTTGCTTCACTTTGTCGCCGACCCGCAGGCCTTTTTTAAAGCCATTCAAGTGGGCGTAGAGGGTTTCGTAGCCATTGCCATGGTCGATGATTACGGTATTGCCGAAGCTACTAAAACGATTCGCTCGCTTCACCACTCCGCGACCTGCTGCCATAATCGGCGTGCCGACTGGCGCACTAAAGTCGATACCTTTGTGGGCACGGTTGTAACCCAAAACCGGATGACGACGATTACCAAAATAGGAGGACAAACGTGCACCATTTAACGGAGTTTTTAACAAGAAACTCTCGGCTAGCTTGCCATCGGGACTATAAAAGGAATCGTTAAAGCGAATTAACCGGTGGTCTTCACCTTCATTGGTAAAGCGCAGATAGGTCAATTCGAGTGGCGTTTGCAAAAGATTGAACAGAGCGTGATCCGCTTGAACCAAAGTACGCTGATAACGCACTTCCATCAAATCATTCGCCTGTACTTGGCGTTGAAAGTCGATGAAGTGAGACAAAGCCATAATCGCACTACTAATGATATCGAGTGGGACACCAACCGCGTCTGCATCACGATATAAACTGTGGCGTATGGTAAATCCACGCTCGTCGACTTCTTGATACGTGGGCACTTCGGTCAAAGCTACAGACCAACTGTCATCTTTATAAACAGCTTCGACCACTTCGCCATATTCCCGCGCTAATCGGAGTTTAAGTGGTTGCTCGTCGGTTGCCTTATGAAAATCAATCACAATACCGGCCTGCAATTTACCGACGTTTAGCAACGGTCGTAGAGCCTGCGCCAGCAAAGTAACTTGTCGTGAGCTCACACCATGTTGGCCTAGCAAAGTCGATAGGTTTTGCCCCGACTTAAGAGTAATAAGTTCACCCACTGCTGAAGGCTCAACAATCGTTTGCTGAGGTTCCACATGCCGAAACGTTGTGTTCGGTTCCGGTAAAACCAGCATGGCGTCAAACGGTGCTAGTGCCTGCGGTATCTTTGCGGTAGCTTCAGAGCTTACCTCTTCATCGGAGGTAAGCATCCAAGCACTAGTGATAATCACAGCGAAAACTGCAGCAATATGCCAACGATAATTTGTCATCATTCTCCAGTCCCTGTGATTAATTGATTGACGTAGGACAACCGTGTCGCAATTTGGTTCTCGACAACCTAAATTGCAACGCGTTGGTCGTAATGGTCGAGCAGCAACAGTTGCGCCTGGGCCAGCGGCTCGTCGGCTGACGTGATATCCAGCTCATGCTCGGCGAGTAAACGCATCATGACCTCGTTATCTTCTTCACCGTTCCACATCTTGATGTAAGTGCCCTGCTTATAGCCACGTTGCTGTCGCAAATTGTTCAGCGCGTTTTTACCGATGTAGGTCAAGTACACTGTATTGGCATCACCATACGCATTTACTAGAAGCGCCATCAACGCATTGAAGAACTCACGCCCGCATTGCAATGGCTTGCCGCCCGAGCCGTCAATGGCCAACGCGGAAATGAGTTCTTTCCCATCCGCTGCCGCTTTGTTTGCTTTCGCACCATCAACAATAAGACTCGCCACATAACGCGACGCTTGCTCGGTGCTATCACCAGCATCACAAGCATTTTCGACCGCATCAGATATCGCAAAATGGAGGATGTCGATCAGCTCCATGTTCGCCTGACTCCAGTCTGGTGTTTGCTTCTTCCACCACTTATAAGCCGTATGCTCAAAGTATTCGCCCAGCTCAACCAAAATAGCTTTGACGTCGTCACGCTGAACTTGTGGGTTCTCCGGATACGCAGGGTCAATCACTTGATTAAATGCAATTTGCATACGCACGAGTTGTTGAGCTTGTTCTGGTGTCATGGGGTCCCTGCGTGAACGGTTGTGTTTAAAAAATGAAGAATACCTGAATTACACTGATTTTTGGAGTATTGTTTGTTTCTATCTAAGCTTCTCTCAACCCTGCATCAATCGCAGTTTCAAATCACAAATAAACGCACTGATAGATAAAATCTATTAAGCTATTCGGAAAAAGACACTGCAAATAAGCGCAAACTCTGTCTATAGTCTATGCTCTAAAGCTACAAATAGTAGTTTGTCAGATTCGTTCGAACCTATCATCAACTACAGTCAACTGGAGTGATCTATGGAAAAGAAAGGTATGGGTGGCTGCCCCGTCATGCACGGCGCACAAACCAAAAAGAGTGGCAACGGTGCCACCAATGCGGATTGGTGGCCAAACCAATTAAACCTTAACATCCTGCGTCAGCATTCAAGCAAAGCTGACCCTATGGGTGAAGATTTCAACTACGCTGAAGAATTCAAAAAGCTCGATCTCGACGCTGTTAAAGCTGACCTTCACGCGTTGATGACAGATTCTCAAGACTGGTGGCCAGCAGACTACGGTCATTACGGTCCGTTCTTCATCCGAATGACTTGGCACGCTGCGGGTACCTACCGCGTAGCTGACGGTCGTGGGGGTGGCGGTACTGGTAACCAACGCTTTGCGCCATTAAACAGCTGGCCAGACAACGGTAACTTGGACAAAGCTCGTCGTCTCTTGTGGCCAATCAAGCAAAAATACGGCAAAGCATTATCATGGGCTGACTTGTTCATCCTTACTGGTATTGTTGCGCACGAGTCTATGGGCCTGAAAATGGTCGGATTCGGTGGCGGCCGTGCTGACATTTGGCATCCAGAAGAAGACATCTACTGGGGTACCGAATCAGAGTGGCTTGGCGACAAGCGCTACAGCGGTGACCGTGACCTCGAAATGCCATTAGCAGCTGTGCAAATGGGTCTGATTTACGTTAACCCAGAAGGTCCAAACGGTAATCCGGATCCAGTGGCTTCAGGTCGCGATATTCGCGAAACCTTTAAGCGTATGGCAATGAATGACTACGAGACCGTTGCGTTGGTCGCAGGTGGTCACACCTTCGGTAAAATGCACGGTGCTGCTCCTGACTCAAACTTAGGTCCAGAGCCAGAAGGCGCACCAATTGAAGAGCAAGGCTTGGGTTGGAAGAACAAGTTCGGTAAAGGTCACTCAGAAGATACGATTACTTCTGGCCTTGAAGGTGCTTGGACTCCGACACCAACTCAGTGGGATAACAGCTACTGGGAAACCTTGTTCGGCTATGAGTGGGAATTAACGAAGAGCCCTGCTGGCGCAAATATTTGGAAGCCAAAAGATGGCGCAGGTTCAGACTCAGTGCCAAGTGCACATGAGAAAGGCGTCACCTATGCTCCAACTATGTCGACTGCTGACATGGCGTTGCGTTATGACCCAATTTACGAGCCGATTTCTCGTCACTTCATGGAAAACCCAGCGGAGTTTGCTGAAGCATACTCAAACGCATGGTTTAAACTGCTGCACCGTGACATGGGTCCAAAAGCGCGTTACTTAGGTAAAGACGTACCTGCTCAAGACTTCGTCTGGCAAGATCCAGTACCTGCGGTTAACCATGAGTTAGTGAACGCTGCAGATATCAAATCTTTGAAAGACAAGATTCTGGCATCAGGTTTGTCAGTGAGCCGTTTGGTGAACACTGCATGGGCTTCTGCATCAACCTTCCGTGGTTCAGACTTCCGTGGCGGCGCAAACGGTGCACGCATTCGTTTAGCTCCACAGAAAGATTGGACTGTGAACGAGCCAGCACATTTAGCTGAAGCGTTGAAAGTGTTTGAAGGCATTCAGTCTGAGTTCAACAGCTCAGCTGGTGGTAACAAGCGCGTATCGATTGCTGACCTCATTGTACTCGGTGGTGTTGCCGCTGTTGAGAAAGCGGCGAAAGACGCTGGCTACAACGTTGAAGTGCCATTTACTCCAGGTCGTACTGACGCAACACAAGAACAAACTGATGTTGAGTCATTCGAGTACATGGAGCCAGAGGCTGATGGTTTCCGCAACTTCCAGAAAGCGAAGTTCACCGTAGCAACCGAAGAAATGTTGGTTGATAAAGCACAATTGCTGGGCTTAACCGCTCCAGAAATGACTGTGCTGGTTGGTGGAATGCGCGCACTGGGTGCGAACTACCAAGGCTCTAAGCATGGCGTATTCACGTCACGTGTTGGCCAATTGACCAACGACTTCTTCGTGAACTTACTCGACATGGGTACCGTATGGTCGTCTGTCGATGACCAAGAAGAAGTGTTTGAAGGTCGTGACCGTAAAACTGGTGCAGTGAAATACACCGGTACACGCGTTGACTTGGTCTTCGGTTCAAACTCTGAACTGCGTGCTTTAGCTGAAGTATATGGCTCAAGCGATGCCGGTGAGAAGTTTGCAAAAGACTTCGCTAAAGCCTTCGCGAAAGTGATGGACGCAGACCGTTTCTAAGATTTTAGACGGTATGCAGAAGGGCGCTCATTGAGCGCCCTTTTTATTGTCTATTTCTCCATGGCTTGGCCGAGCTTGGTGAAATAAGATAAGAACAAAGTCGATAATTCACCAGCGAGTTCTGAATCTGGATAGAGACCGGCTTTTGCGGTTGCACTTTGAAGTGTGCCGGAAACGAGAAAGTGATTTTTCAGTGATTGACGTTGAATCACACACTCGAAGGCTCGGGCTGCCATCTCCTCCGGCTGGGAATAGTAGTGCGTACCCGTAGCTAGGTCATATTCCGCACAATGCTTAAAAAATGCGCTGGGCTCACGACCATTCGACGCCAAAAACAGGCGGCGATAAGCCAGATGCAGAATTTGATTCAACGGATGACTATTCAATGGTGCATGAGTGAGCCAATGACGGCTCGAAAATACATCTGCTGCAGGCGCCGTTTCAAACAACTTACCCGCAATATAATGATCAAAAGCGTGGAACCATTCGTGCGCCAAACTACCGCCACCCGCATTCTTAGCAAGTGCTAATACGCGACCATTAGAAAGATAGTGAGCACTTGCACCTGGGCGTCCGCCAATACCGAAATGCAATGCCAAAGCACCACGGCAGGAAATCACTGGCGACGGTACCTGCAGAATATCTTGTAAGTCACAGAAAGCATCAAAGAATAGATTTGCCGCATACTGCTGTTCCGCAGCCGTCACCCAACGCCCAATACGAATGGAATAAAACCCAAAAATAGACCGGATATCTTGAAAGGACACGTCGGCACCGGCGCGGTGTGGCGGACCGTTACGAAAGTACTCACGGGTAATAATCGACATCGAAACCGCTGAAACCTTGTGATAGCTTTACTGACATTACGCGTATAGTAAACGAAACGATTACCGCAGTAACCACACAAGGATTGACTATGAAACTTTATGAAACGGCTACCGCACCGAACCCGCGTCGGGTGCGCATGTTTTTAGCAGAAAAAGGACTATTGGCTCAGGTTGAGTGTATTCAGGTTGATATCGCCAAAGGCGAAAACCTCACCCCTGATTTCGTTGCCATGAACCCGATGAAAAAGGTTCCAGTGGCGCAACTCGACGATGGGACTTGCTTGGCGGAAACCATGGCGATTTGCCGCTATATTGAGGCCGCACATCCAGACACTACGCCTTTATTAGGCAACGATGCCAAAGAACAGGCGCTGATTGAGCAGTGGTTGCGATGGATTGAGTTCTACTTCATGACTCCTACCGGAATGGGCTTTCAACACACGAGTGGTTACTTTAAAGACCGCATGAAGGTATTTCCTGATTACGGCGCCGAATGTCTGAATCAAGTTCGCGAGTTTATGAAGTTTCTCGACAAGCATTTGGAAGGTAAGGACTATATTTGTTGTGACCGCTTCACCGCAGCAGACATCAATGCCTACACTACAATTGCATTTGCTCGCGTGGTGAAAATTCGCATTGGTGATGATCAAGGCAATTTGAAGGCCTGGTTTGACCGCATTAATGCCCGTCCATCGGCAAAGGTCTAAGGTTCGCTTGATTTAATCAGGTATTCAGTGCCGCAGTGTCGATAACCAGACAATTGCGGCCATCACCTTTCGCATGATACAGCGCGCGGTCGGCTCGAATCAGCAGTTCTTCAGCAGATTCGTTGCGCTGTAATTCAGCAATACCGATACTGACCGTGACATGAGCGTCACGATCAAACTCTTCGAATTGCGCTTCCTCAACGGCAATCCGAACGCGCTCTAATATCCTCCGCGCTTCGTAAACATTCGTATGAGGCAGGATCACCGCAAACTCCTCGCCACCCCAACGCGCTACCACGTCAATGTCACGAACAGTCGCTTGGATGACTCGTGAGATTTGCTTCAATATTTGGTCGCCACCGGTATGCAAATAACGGTCATTAATGGCCTTAAAGTGGTCAAGGTCGAGCAAGCCAATCGTGAGATTTGCCTCATGTCGCTTGCCGCGGCGCACTTCCTCGCCCAAGCGCTGGTCGAAGGCTCGACGATTTGCCAATCCAGTAAGCGCGTCTTGAAGCGCTAGCGTTTCCAGCTCCTGAGTTTGCTCTCGGACCATTTTTTGTAGACGCTTACGGGTGTTTTCAAGTGCTCGAATACGCCAATGCACCGAGGTAATGGTTATTGTCAGCACGCTTATCACTAGCACAAACCAGAACCAAGGCTGTTGATAGAAATACGCAGGTTTATGGAAATGAAAATCAGTGGGCAGAGACCATTGCCCGCCTGGGTATTTAGTTCGCACTGAGAAGGTATATTCACCCGCAGGTAGAGCTGTGTATTCCGTGTTTAAAACTCGTCCTCGGTCTATCCAATTGTCATCAAAGCCACGTAGCCGCACTTGGTACAAAATGTGCTCAGGCATGTAGTAACCCAAGCCGACATAACGAAACTCAACGCGACTGCTATTGGGATCGAGCTCATCCCCAGAATTAAGCAGGCCCATATCCGTTCGTACCGACTCAATGACAGCTGGAGGCGATTGCACGCCATGATCTTCAACCTGGTTGGGGTCAACCGCTACCGCTCCCAATGCAGCCGCAAACCAAATATGCCCGTCACGGTCGACAACCGACGCTGGCCCGCCAGTAGTCAGCTGACGAGTAATCATGCCATCGGCTTCGGTAAATAATTGATAGCTTACGGTATCAACTTCACTCTTCAACCACGCCTGCAAGTCTTCTGCGGGAATTCGTAGAATCCCTCGGGAGCCGCCTAACCAAAGGTTATCGTTTGCATCAAAGTTGATCGTGAAACTTTTATCAAATGGCAGTCCATTACGACGCGATAGCCAGCGCCAGTTGGCCGTTTCGATAGATCGCGTTAGTAACCCCTGATCGGTAGCAAACCAGACGCTACCTTGGTGGAATACGCCAGCAAAGGTATTCCGTGCATTGGTGAATGCCTCGAGGTCCACAGGCTCGGGACGCCATGAGTAGGGTTGCTCGGTAGATTTAAAATAAGTCATTGACGAGGTCGAAGTCACCCACAACGCACCGTCACTATCTATAGTGATTGACGTGACAAAATCTGACGCCATGCCATCAGCGACCGTATAGCGTTTCACCAAGCGAATACTGCCGGGCATGCCCTCAGCGAGCATCAAACCATTCGGTGTACCTAACAATAATAAGCTCGTTCCCGGGATACTTTTCACAACCCGAACTTCGCTGTGCGTGAGGCCTTGCTGACGTCCCAATTGGGCAGTCACCTGACCGTTAGTCAGCTGCAAAACACCCTCGGTATAGGTACCGACATAAACAATATTTTCGCCCACTGGTTCAATAGAAAGAACGGATAATGCCTTCAGTAACGGGTCATCCTCAGCAGCCTCAAATCCGCGTGCAGCCCGACGACTGACACCATCATTGGTACCGACCCACATGACCCCATTGTCATCAACATTGATACTACGCACGTAGGAGCCCTTCAGGCCCTGATTCGGCGTAAAGCTGGTAAAGAGTGAATCTCTCAGCTGCGCAAATCCACCGTGGGTGGATACCCACATGTTATTTTCGCGGTCTTTAAAAATATCCAGAACGTGGGAATTGGGTAGGCCATCGGCAACACTAATCCAGTCCTGTGAATCTGAGCAGACACGCCCTAAGCCGTACTCAAAGGTACCTACCCATAAGCACCCCTCAGGCCCCTCTTCTATTGCGGTGATGGGACCATTGACTGGCTGCGGCCACGGGCGAAATGGCTGGTCGGGTTGATTCTGATAGAACAATCCATCGTCAGATGCGATAACCATCATGCCATTAGAGAGTAAGCGCAGTGCACGAATTTGCACGTTCGGTAACGAGCGTTCGGGGATGAATTGGTCGGACACACCATCATAATATGCAACGCCACTTTCTGTGCCTACCCACAGCCGTGGTTGGCGTTTACCTAGGTCAGGCGCAGCATAAAGTCGAAATGAAAAGTCAGACGGGAGACCATGCTCAGTGGTGTAATGAGTATGGGAACCATCGGCAGCAATTCTAAATACGCCATTGGCTGTTGCCGCCCAACGCTCGCCTAAATCATTGATGACGGTCTCGAAAACATAACCACTATCGAGGTTATTCGGTTGCCATTGCTGTCCATCAAACGTAACCAAACCACCGCGTGGCCCGCCAACAATGACTGTATTCGTATTCTTATCAATCGCTAAATCTAACGCACCTTGCTCAGGCATTTTGGTGACATCGATGTCATCGAAGACCACAAATTCTCGGCCGTTATAGCGAACAGGGCCTTCCCAGGTAGCTAACCATAGATAACCTTCATTCGATTGCGCAATACGATTAACAGAGTTGTGCGGAAGGCCATCACGAGTGCTCCACGACCGCAGAGCATGCTGATTTAATGGTTTGGAGGCCACCGATGCAACCAGTGGTGAGAAATCCGATGCAGTGGCTTCTGGAGAGTCTGACGACTGGGCAAGTAACGGAGCGGGACCGAAAACGAGTAGCAGAGCTATGCTAAGCGCAAGCCATCCAATGCCACCATCTCGCATCCGTTCTACTCCATTGTATTAAGCAGTCAGAAATATTTAGGCCATAGCATTTGCTTCGATGTCTGCAAATGGGACCGTTACTAGCGCCTCAAACGCAGGCTTTGCTAGATAGTACCCTTGGAAGAGGCGAATGCCTAGTCCTACCAAGAAGTTGAATTCTTCTTTGGTTTCAACTCCCTCAGCTAAAACCTGAGTACCTTGCAACTGGCATTGCTTGAGCGCTTTGGCCACAATCTCTTGATTATCCAAATGATTTTGAATATCACGGATCAAATCCATATCTAACTTCAAAATATCAGGGCGTAAGTCGGTCAACCAATCCATGCGAGCAAAGCCAGCGCCATAGTCGTCAATGGCTGTTTTGAAACCGCGCTTCGAATAGCTACTAAAAATGCGCTGGAGGTGATTCTTATCAATAATTTGCTCACCTTCGGTGACCTCGAAAACTAATTTAGTGAGGTCAAATCCGTACAAGTCAGCAGCTTCTATCGTCGCCTTAATGCAGCTCTCTGGGGTATATACAGCATTGGGTAAGAAGTTAATATTGAGGTAAGTAGTGCAGCCAAGTCGAGCCGCCGTTTCGATCGCTTTAACACGGCAGGCCTGGTCAAAATAGTAGCGATTGTCGTCATTAATACGCTCAAAAACCCAGCCAGCACCTTGTCCCTCTGGACCACGAACTAAGGCTTCGTACGCCACAATAGTCTTGTTGCTCCAGTCAATGATTGGCTGGAATGCCATTTTAATTTCAAAGCTTAATGACTTACCGCTCAGGCAGTCACGGCAGGTTTGTTGTTTGATCGACTCTGGAAAGTCCATGCAGTGCTCATAATTATAGAAACCAGAATAAGGTTATCGTCATAAACACGTCATACTTTAGCAAAAAGATCACTCAAACCGTAATGTAATTCCTAAACGCAGCTGGTGATAGGCCTCGCTGGCGAGGTCGGCAAGCAGAGTTGGGTTCGCTCTGCCCTGCGGCGTCAAAGTGAGTAGCAGCACATCTTTACTCGCCTGAGTTTTTAAAAGGAGTTGGGACGTTTGACGATCAGTATTAAACAACACCGCGAGTCTGAGTAGCGCCAGCACGCGCACGACATCAAACTGATGATAGAGCTGCAATGGTGGGATGTCTTCAATAAAAACCTTCTTCCGGAAGTGCCGGACTAAAGCAGCTAAAAGCTTTTGTTGCTCCTTATTGAAGCCGGGCATGTCGGTATGCTGCAGAATATATCCGGCGTGACGCTGACGAGAGCTGAAGTTGATGTGTAAACCAACCTCGTGCAGCAATGCCGCCCAACTCAGCAACAGCCGCCATTCGGGATCGAGCAATCCCCATTCAACGGCCACTTGCTCATATAAGTCGAGTACGGTTTGTTGCACTCGCGTGGCTTGCTCACGGTCAATGCTGTAGCGAATTGCGATACTTTCAATAGTGCGTTGCCGTACGTCGTCGTGGTAGAGCACCTGCTCTGCAAGCTCATAAAGCACACCCTCACGAAGCGCTGCGTCATGTGCTTCTAGTTGCTCAATATTTAGCTCTTCCATTAACCCAATCAAAATGGCGAGACCACCCGCAATAATGGGCGCGCGCTCTTCATCCAACCCAGATATTTGGAGTTGCTGAATGGTCTTACACTGCAGTAATTCTGCTCTACATTCATAGAGGTGCTGCAATGAAATAACCGGCAAAGCCGACTGGGTTTTATGTTGCACCCAATTCGCAATCGCTTTGATTGTACCAGAGGTTCCATATATCTGCGTTTGCGTATATTTCCGCAAACCTTTGGCAACCGATTCAAGTTCACGTTTGGTCGCCACCACGGCTTTGTCGAAACGCTTTGCTGAAACTGCACCCTTTTTGAAGTATCCCTCGGTGTAACTAATACACCCCATACTGAGCGAAACCAGCTGTTGGGTCTGCAAATCACTGCCGCCGGCAAATTCGGTACTACCGCCGCCGATATCAATCACGAGTCGCTTACCCTCGCCTGCCGTCGTCTGTGCCACCCCAGCGTAGATCAGACGCGCCTCTTCATGGCCGGAAATAATTTCGATAGGAAACGGCAAAATACTTGCTGCTTTGGCGAGGAAAATATCGCTATTCTCAGCCTCTCGTAACGTGTGCGTGGCTACCACACGAACTTGGTCTGGACGGAACCCTTGGAGTTTCTGTGCGCAAATGGCGAGTGCTTCGAGACCTCGCTGCATGGCTTTGTTGCTCAGTTTGCCTTGCTTGAGTCCGGCAGCCAAACGGACTTTCTGCTTAAAACGAACCAACGGCTGCAAACTATGGTTGTCGACACGTGCAATCAGCAAATGAAAGCTATTTGAACCCAAATCCAGCGCAGCGAATTGAGGCAGGTCCGATTCTGAGACGGGCGCTAGATGCGGGTCATTCATTTGGCTTTTTGCTCCGCTTGCAGATATTTATAGATCTCAACTTGTGAGCGCAGTTTCTTACGGTTACCACGCTTCACATAGCGATTGATTTGTTCTGAGTCGATAATGCGCGCCTTTTGATTATCCTTCCACTGCAACTCGAGAATATCAAGAATCATTTGCTTGGCCGCATCATCGTGTATTGGACACGTTGCCTCAACGCGATGATCAATATTGCGGGTCATAATATCCGCCGAAGAAATAAAGACTTTCGGCTTGCCTTGGTTATGAAATACATAAACCCGCGGATGCTCAAGAAACCGATCTACGATACTTCGAACCTGAATCGTTTCGCTCAAGCCGCTCACACCTGGCCTTAACGCGCACATACCGCGGACAATGGCACGAATCTTTACACCAGCGCGACTAGCCCGATAGAGTTGGACAATGATTGCTTCATCAACCAAATTATTGAGCTTCAAGAAGATCTCACCCTTGCCACCCTCTTGCACAGCTTTGATCTCATCTTCTATCAAACTCACTAGCCGGTCACGTGTATTTAACGGCGACACTATTAACTCGCGAAACTCGTAGCGACGATAGGGCTGGTCGAGATACTGGAATACCTGTTCCACTTCTTGGCAAATGGTCGGGGCACAGGTCATTAATCCAAAATCGGTATACACCTGCGCGGTTTGCTCGTGGAAGTTACCAGTGCCTATGTACGCATAGCGGCGCACGAGCTGACCTTCGGTGCGATGCACCAACAAAAGTTTGGAGTGAACTTTGATACCTTGGATACCAAAAATAACGCGAATACCGGCGTCGGTCATGTCTTTGGCCCACTCGATATTCGCCTCTTCGTCGAATCGCGCCTGCAACTCAACCATCACCACAACTTGCTTGCCGTTGTGCACGGCATCCATCAGCGAATGAATCAATCGCGAGTAGCGAGCCACTCTATATATGCATATGTGTATAGTTTTTACAGCAGGATCGTAAGCTGCCTGTCGTACCAGCTCCGAAACGTGTGCAAACTTATGATAGGGGTAGTACAACAGGATATCGCGCTCAGCAATCGCGTCGAAAATGTTGTCAAACTTGGCGAAACTGGCATGCTCAATAGGCGGCAACAATTCATTCTCGAGTGACTTGCGGCCAATGTTCGGAAACTTGGCAAAGTCTCGCGTATTTCGATAACGCCCGCCACCCACAAGCGAATCATAGGCATCCATATCGAGCTTGTCACAGAGGAATCGCAACATCGCTCCCGGCATTGCCTTATCAAACACCAAGCGCACTGGGTCAGCTTTTACGCGCTGCTTTAAGCCTTCTTCCATGCGCTCCAAGACACTCTGTTCGATGTCATAGGTGAGTCGATAATCTGCATCTCGAGTCATTTTGAAGGAGAAGGCACGAATTTTGTCGAACGCGATGATGCCGCGGAAGAGTTCGCTTAAGAACATCAGGATAATGTTATCGAGCAAGATCACATCTTTGCGTCGCTTACTGCCGTGATACGGTAGCAAAATGAAACGACTCAGCTCGTCAGTAGGGACTTCCACAGCGGCGTAATGGGTAGTGCCATTTTGTTCCAATTTTACGCAGAAGTAGATGTGGTCTTCTTTCAAGACTTCGACCAAGTTGGTGCGGTCGGTAATCAGCAGCGGAACGATGTGACGTTTGATCTTGTCATGGAAATATTGCAGCAACCACTTTTGCTGGTTGGGCTTGACCTGTCCTTCTTCGATAACGTAGATATTCTTTTTCGCTAGCGCAGCCATAACCTGCACTTGGATGCGATCGAACTGTTCTTGCAGGGTAATGACTTTTTGTTGAATTTGAGTCAGCAGTGCGCTGGCGTGGTCGCGATCCTCAGCGAGCTTTTCGAAATGAATACGACGTCTGACATCTGCGACTCGAACCTGAAAGAATTCATCCATATTACTGGAGAAAATACCGAGGAATCGAATGCGTTCAATCACTGGAACATGGTCATCAGCAGCTTCTTGCAGTACCCGCTCATTAAACGCTAACCAGCTCAGTTCTTTTTCGAAAAACTTCATGACACCGCAGACCTCATCGTTTGCCTGCTAGCATCCTAGCTGTTTCCAGTCTCAAAAGTATGACGGTTTTATGACATTTGCACTGTTTACCTAACGCAGCAACCACAACAAGGAGCCACCGGCAATAAAGAGCCACAGCAAAGTTGCCAACAACATAGGTTTGCCTGCAGCTTGCCGGATTTTGGCGAGGGTTAAATGCGTGCCAACCAAAAACAAACAAAAGACGAGGACGAACTTGCCGCCACTGAACACAACGCTATAAATCGGCTCGCCCTGCGGTAAGTATGTGGCAATCAGCATGGAGATGACGTAGCCGACCAAGAACCATGGCACCGACGTTTTACTCACAGCGCGTTCGGCAACAGACTGCCGACGTTGATACAGCCAAGCCGCACCGAATGCGAGCGGAATAATCCACAGTGCTCGCGCCAGCTTCAAGGTGGTTGCGGTAATGAGCGCATCATCGTGAAACGCTTCAGCGGCGCCAACTACTGAGGACGTATCATGGATAGCGACTGCAGCCCACACACCAAAGGTCTCAGGACTGAGTTCGAACAGCCGACCTAACACCGGGAACACTAACAATGCAACGGCATTGAGCGTGAATACGCAGCCAATAGCGATAGCAATCTGGTCGTTGCGCGCACGAATTGCAGGCGCGATCGCAGCAATGGCACTACCACCACAAATGGCTGTACCGGAGCCAATCAGCACACCGGTTTTAGCGTCTAAGCCAAGCCAGCGCCATAGCACCCATGCGGCCAATAAAGTCGCCACAATCGACACCACAATCAGACCAAGATAGTCGCCGGTGACTTTCAGCGCGGTATTCACTTGCATGCCAAACCCCAACGCCACAATAGCAATACCGAGAAGGCGTTTAACCCAAGCGCTAGTATCAATACCCGCCGGAACGCCAGTGGTCGCTGCCACCACCATACCCAATAGCATGGCAACTGGAGCTGATAGCCAAGGCGTAAAGCAAAGCGCGCCGAACAGCCAAAACAGAAAATGAGCCAATGGCTTGTTCATCGCGAATCCTTGCTTAAAGTTGGTTAATGGGGATCTTTAAGTAGACGGTACCATTCGCTTCGGGCGGCGGCATTTCACCGGCGCGAATATTCACTTGAATGGAGGGTAGAATCAGCCGCGGCATAGCTAATGTCGCATCGCGCTCTTCACGCATCGTCACGAACTCAGCTTCGGTGATGCCATTACGCACATGCTTACTATGAGCGCGCTGCGCCGCTACCGTGGTGCAACACTCATGTTTACGTCCAGCCGGTGGATAGTCATGGCAAATATAGATTTCTGTGGCCTCTGGCAACGCCAATAATTTCTGAATCGATTGATAAAGCGTCTTAGCGCTACCACCCGGAAAATCACAGCGTGCAGTGCCGACATCTGGCAAAAATAACGTATCGCCGACAAAAGCCTTCGACTCATTGACGATATACGCCAAATCCGCAGGGGTATGACCTGGCGTGTGCATGACGCGAAATTCCATGCTGCCCACGGTAAAGGTGTCACCGTCTTGAAACAGACGGTCGAACTGATGACCGTTGGGAAGAAACTCTTTTTCCAGATTGAAGATGGTCTTAAAGATTTTCTGCACATCTTTAATGTGCTCACCAATCCCAATTTTGGCGCCTAACTGCTCACGTAGGTATGGCGCCGCAGATAAATGATCAGCATGCGCGTGCGTTTCTAGAATCCACTCCACTTGCAGCTGGCGCGAACGGGCAAACGCAATAATCTTATCAGCACCAGTAGTATCGGTACGTCCTGACTTGATATCAAAGTCGAGCACCGGGTCAATAATCACCGCATGTTTGGCCGACGGTTCATACACTACGTAGCTAAAGGTCTCACTATCGCTATCGAGAAATGCTTCAACCTGTATGTCGTTTTGACTCATTTTTGGATCCTTGGTCGATCATTCAACACATATGCTGTACTTTAGCGGAAACTGAAATGCGAGAAAAGTTTACCTCAGTCATCGCTTGCGTATAAAATTGCGCCTTTCTGAATCAGATATCGAGAGTAATGTATGGGTCGTGCCTACCAAAACCGTAAAGAATCTATGGCGAAAACAGCCGCCAGCAAAAGCAAAGTTTACAGTAAATATGGCCGCCAGCTGTATGTCATTGCCAAACAGGGTGGTATTGACCCATCGGGAAACCTGGCATTGCGCAGCATGATTGATGCCGCTAAGCGTGATCAAGTGCCTGCTCACGTTATTGAAAAGGCAATCGATAAAGCCAAAGGCGGTGCCGGTGAAGATTATTCACCAGCGGTCTACGAAGGCTACGGTCCAGGCAACTGCATGGTCATGATTGAAGCGTTGACCGATAACCCGAACCGTACCATCACCGAAGTTCGCAATTGCTTCACCAAAACCAAATGTAAAATTGGCGCTCCTGGAAGCGTTGCGCACATGTTCGATCACTGCGCCATTTTTGTCTTTGCCGGTGACGATGAAGATGCGGTATTAGAAGCATTACTCATGGCTGACGTGGAAGTGACCGACATTGAAAGCGATGAAGGCAAAATCACGGTATTTGCCCCGCATACTGAGTCACATAAAGCTAAGTTAGCATTACTAGAAGCCTACCCAGACCTCGAGTTTGAAGTCGATGAAATTCAGTACCTTCCTCAAATGCATACCGACATTAGTGGCGACGATGTTGCCGTAATGGAGAAGTTCTTGGATATGCTAAATGACTGCGATGACGTGCAAAATATTTACCACAACGCACAGTGGTAATCTTAACAAGGGAGCTAATTTGTAGCTCCCTTTTTTATTGACCTTTGACCGTATTGCGCCCTGCCTTCTTCGCCTCATACAATGATTTATCAACGCGCCTAAGCACCGTCTCCGGCGTGTCATCAGTTTCAATCAAAGTAACGCCAATACTCACAGTAATCGTTTCATAACTACTGGTTGAGTGCGGAATTGTCAGATTCTGTACAGCGACTCTGAGTTTTTCCGCACGCTTCATTGCAGCATCGAAACTGGTTACCGTGGCAAGCGCGACAATCTCCTCACCGCCGTAGCGATAGACTCGCCCACCCACGATTAAATTCATAAACACACCAGCAATACGTTGCAGCGCGATATCACCCGCTTCATGCCCATAGGTATCGTTATAGGGCTTAAAGAAGTCGACATCCGCCATGATCACGGCAGTTTTCTGTTCGACACCTTTGCGGCAAATGGCCTGTAGATCCCTGTCCAATGCGCGGCGGTTCAAGAGCGCAGTGAGTCCATCGGCATGTGCCATCATGGCCAACTTTTGGTTCGCCTGTTCCAGTTCTGCAGTACGCTTTTTCACTTCGCGCTCAAGGAATTCTTGTTCCGCGCTAATGTGACTGGACATGTCCACCACGATATTCGCTAGCAAGCCAATTTCATTGTCAGTTTGCAGCGGCAATTCAATCTCGCGATTGGCAATACTTTCGTACTTGCCTTGTTTGATGTAATTGGCAGCTTGCTCAAGCTGTCGAATCGGTTTCGTAATTTGATTCCGTATAAAAATCCAAGCAATCAGGACAGTCGTCAGCAGTATAAACGCACCTAGTGCGGCTACCCACAATGACGCCACAAGAGCTTCGCCCTGCAGCGATTCTTTCGACGTTCGGGTCACATGCCACCATTGAGTACCGGGCACGTAAACAGCCACTAAAATATGGTCTGCTAATTCATCGAGGTAGATTTGGACTGGATTGGTCGCGGTTGGTGCTGCTTGTTCGACAACCTCATAGACGGCTAGTAGTTCATGCAGCTCCGTTTCCTCGAGCTCGATGACTCCCACATACTCTTTATTTTTTGTAAGTTCTGGTGAACCAGCCACCAATTGCTTTTGCTGGTTAAACACAAAATGATCGGCTGTTGAATCCGCGATAAGGGTTTCAATAACGGCTGTCAAAAAGACATCATGAGAAGGCGTCAACAAATGTTGGCCACCTCGGTCTATCGGCCGCTGAAAGGTGATGACCCAATCTAGGGCGGTTTCATCAAAATACAAACCGGTCCAATTGGGCCGTCGCTCGGGATTATTTTGTTGTAACGTTGAGCCTACCACCGAGTAAGCGGTCATATCGAGGTCTGCTCGCGCGCTTTGTCCCCAGTTGCTTTGCGGCCAGTAATTCAACAACACGTTTTCGGGCATGCTGACATGGGTGTTCGCAAAATTATGCTCCCACGCGGGCCCGAATTCTTGCAGAACCGACAAAGTGATCATAATTCGGCTTTTACGCTCAGCGTCTAGCGGCGCGTCCGAACGACCAACAAATCCCGATAAATATTGCCACCAGCGGTCGAACGCAAAAGTACCGTCAAAGTATGGCGTGCGTAAACGCCACACACCTGGTTCACGTTCTTCAAACCAAGTATCGAAGCGTTCAATCAAATGTGGCTGGGTTGCTTGCTGTTGAAAGCGCGTTAAGAATCGATCGGCAAATACTTGAGTGGTTTTCTCCGCCTCAATAAATACCGATGCGCCAGCGCTCACTCGCCGTTCTGCGGAGTCAACAAGCTCAGCTACCTGTTCTGCACTCTCGCGCTGATAAGTATTCCAAAACGCAAAACCCGTGGTCAGCGTAACAAGCAATGCCGACCACAGGGTAATACGTAATAGCAGCTGAGTGCTAAGTGTACGCGCCATACTCACAATTATTCAGATTGCTCAGGCTCTTCGAGTAAGTCGAGAATGAACGCATACTCTTCGGCGACTTCCTTCAAGCGCGAGAAACGGCCTGAACTACCACCGTGACCAGCGCTCATATTGGTCTTGAACATCAACGGATTTGCATCGGTTTTGTTCGCACGCAACCGCGCTACCCACTTGGCAGGCTCAAAATACTGCACTTGTGAGTCATGCAAACCAGTTGTGACCAGTAAAGCTGGATAGTCTTGCTCTGCTACTTGGTCATAAGGAGAGTACGACAGCATGTATTCATAAGACTCTTTGGTGGTGATTGGGTTACCCCATTCGTCCCACTCATTGGTCGTCAATGGAATACTTGGGTCTAACATGGTCGTGACCACGTCCACAAAAGGAACATGGGCTACCAAACCACGGTATTTCTCAGGAGCCATATTGGCCACAGCACCCATCAATAGACCGCCGGCACTGCCGCCCATGCCAAATACTTTATCTGGATGCGCGTATTTCTCATTGACCAAGTGCTCGGTCACATCAATGTAGTCGGTAAAAGTATTCTTCTTATTCATCATTTTACCGTCTTCATACCAAGCGCGGCCCATCTCTTGTCCACCGCGAATATGCGCAATTGCATATACAAAGCCGCGATCGACCAGAGAGAATACAGTAGAGCGGAAGTATGGGTCAGATGACGAACCATATGAGCCATATGCATATTGATATAACGGTGCTGTGCCATCTTGCTGGAAGCCTTTCTTATACAGCAGGGTGACAGGCACTTTGACACCATCGCGAGCCGTAGCCCACGTGCGTGCAGTTTCGTACTGCGATGCATCGTAGTTCGGTACTTCTGATGCTTTCAGCGTTTCCCGTTCTTGCGTCGCCATATTGTAGGCATAAACCGTGTTTGGCGTGGTTAGGCTAGTATAGGCATATCGCAAGACATCGGTATCTTGCTCGACGTTGCGCTCGAAACGAGTGACATACGCCGCTTCATCCGATGCAATCACGGTTGAATTATCGAGGTCATTCCAAGGCACAATGCGAATATGACGCAGACCGTTGCTGCGCTCATTCAATGCCAAATAATTTTGGAATACCGTGAAGTCGTTAATGAAAACATCTGGATTATGCGGAATCAGTGGTTGCCAGTTGTTCTTATCACCAATCTGGTCAGCAGCGACTTGCATGATTTGATAGTTTGGAGCATTCCAATCAGTCGAGATGATCCAACGACCGTCAATATGATCGGCATAGTATTGGAAATCGCGCTCGCGTGGCGCCATCACCACGAAATCACCGTCCGGCTCATTGGCGTCTAGCACGCGCATTTCAGTTGAGACGGTTTGGTTCAAGTTAATGACAACGTACTCATCATCGGTGGTGTTATAGACTGACATGTAAAACGTTCTATCTTGCTCTTCATACACGAGCTCAGCGTTTTCTGCTGGCTCACCGAGCTTGTGCTTGAGAACGCGAGTAGACAGCAACGTTTGCGGGTCATTTTCAATAACGAACAGCGTCTTGTTGTCTTGAGCCCAGGCAATTGAGGCTGACAAGCCAGTTAATCGGTCCGGTAAGTCTTCACCAGTGGTCAGATCACGAATGCGTAGTTCGTATTGGCGCCGACCATTGTTATCCACAACATAGGCGAGCAAATTCTGATTCGGGCTCACCTGCATATTCGACACTGACATATACGGCTGGCCTTCGGCGAGCACATTCACATCCAGTAAAATTTGCTCTTCACCAGTTTCTATATGCGTTCGCGTATGAATTGGATATTCTTTTCCTTCTTCATAGCGGGTGGAGTAGCGATAGTCGCCTTTGGTATAAGGCACTGACGCATCGTCTTGCTTAATGCGACCGATAATTTCCTGTTCGAGTTCACCAGTTAACGCGCTGTAATCTTCACGATAAGCATCGTAATACGCATTTTCTTCCTCCAGATAAGCCAGCACTTCGGGTGCTTTACGCTCATCGTCACGCAACCAATAATATTCATCTTGGCGGCTACCAAATTCGGCCTCAACAACGTATGGGATCTGTTTCGCAACGGGAGCTTTTGATTCGACCGATTCTGTTGTTTTCTGCTCGGGCTGCGGCGAACAAGCGCTGACGGTGAGCAATAAGCCACCCAGTAGCGCATGTAAATAGAGTTTCCGGGATACCATGGGTTTCATCATTATTATTCTCTT
>PYVG01000001.1 GCA_003030745.1 Pseudidiomarina aestuarii
TGGTCATCGTGCAGGTCTGGTACCTGGTGATTCAGACATTCTCGTCATTGCGCGCCAATTGCATGAGGGGAATGCCCTGGCGGGCGTTTTATTGCATGCCGGTGGCTCGTATCACTGTGAAACCGATGCCGAGAAGGCTGCAGCTGCTGAAGTCGAGCGCCAAGCCGCTGTCCGCACTGCTGAATCTATACGTGCCGAGGGTATGCAGGTATCTATGGTGAGTGTGGGGTCGACGCCAACGGCGCACTATGCCGAGAATCTCGAGGGTGTGACCGAAGTGCGAGCGGGCGTCTATGTTTTTCAAGATCTGGTAATGGCAGGCATTCACGTCTGTGCACTGGAAGATATTGCGATTGGTGTGGTGGCAACTGTTATTGGTCATCGCCCTGATAAAGGCTGGATTCTTTGTGATGCGGGCTGGATGGCGCTGTCACGTGATCGTGGCACAGCCAAACAGGCGGTGGATCAAGGTTATGGCGTGGTAACTGCCCTTGATGGCGAGGTTTATCCCGATCTTATCGTCGCCAATACCAGTCAAGAGCATGGTGTGATGATGTTACGCGAAGGCAGCGAGGCTGCATTACCCGATTTACCCATTGGGACGAAAATTTGTGTGTTACCAAATCATGCCTGTGCTACCGCCAGCCAGTTTGAAGAGTATGTAGTGAGCGATGATCGCCATACACAAGCGACTCGCTGGTCACGAATCAACGGTTGGTAGTGGAAAGGATAGCTCTATATTCATTTGCAGATAATGGCATCACGCTAAGTCGATTACCTTTGCGTACCAACGCGCAGTCAGCCAACTCCGACAAGGTTTTCAGCTCTGTCAGTGGAATAATGCGAGAGAATTTGTCGACAAAGCGCAAGTCGACGGCATCCCAACGCGGTTCCGTTGGTGAACTTTTTGGATCGTAGTACGCTGATTCTGGATTAAATTGTTCAGGGTCCGGATAAGCAGCACGGGTTACCTGAACGATGCCAGCTGCGCCAATGTGTTTGCAGGATGAGTGATAGAGCACTACGTGGTGACCCGGTTGCATCGTGCGCATAAAGTTGCGCGCTTGGTAATTGCGCACACCGTCCCACATGAAATCGCGCTGCGGTTCATGCGCGAAATCATCGATGCACAACTCATCCGGCTCAGTTTTCATTAACCAATGATTCATAAAAACATAGTAAATAGTGAATAGTGAATAGAAAACATAAAACAATGAATGGTAAACAGAATAGCTTGGACTAAACTGAAGCGAAAGTTTTTACTGTTCACTATTCACTGTTCACTATCTCTCGGAGTAAAGCATGTCGTTAGCGAAGCAAGTAGGTGGTTTGTTTGGATGGCTCGCGCTGTCGTATTTAGTTGCCTTTGTCGGCGGTATCGGTTCAGCCAATGCCCCAGTATTTTATCGCGAGCTAATGTTGCCTGACTGGGCACCTGCAGCATGGTTGTTTGGCCCGGTATGGGCAGCGCTTTATACGCTAATGGGTATAGCCGCTTGGTTGATTTGGCGTGAGTATGGGTTTTCCGGTGTCGCTACCAGACCTTTGAAAATCAACTTTATTCAGCTTGGCCTCAATGCATTGTGGAGTTGGCTATTTTTCGCTTGGTATCTCGGAGCGATTAGCTATATCGAAATTATGCTTCTTTGGGGCACGATACTCATTACTATTGCGGCTTATTGGCGGGTGAACCGCGCGGCTGCGATTCTATTGACCCCGTATTTGTTGTGGGTGACCTTTGCCGCGGCATTGAACTACAGCATCTGGCAGCTAAATCCAGGCGTTCTCTGACAAGCTATTTCATTCGAGCGGTTCGCTGTGACGCATACTCAGCGTCAGTAAAGCCAAGCTTCAATTGGTGAGAGAGTTCTCGCATGTATGCAATTTGCTCATCAGTGAGTGCCATTTGGCAGCGCATCTGATCGGCAACACCGCTCATACGACGCTCTAGATCTGCGCCATTTTGGGTCAATTCAACAAATTTGACGCGATCATCATTCTGGCACGCGATGCGTTGCAGCAGACCCTTGTCCTCTAGTTTGCGCACTAAAGGCGTTAGCGTGCCCGAGTCAAATTGGGTTTCGGCTGACAAATTTCCCATTCGCATTTTACCGCCATGCCATAGCGCGAGCATGACCACGTATTGTGCATAGGTCAGCCCGAAGGGTTCGAGTATGGGACGATACATTCGGGTGATAGAGTTTGCTGCGCAATACATAGCGAAACAGAGTTGTTCGTTGAGCGGCAATGTCACTCGAGAAGTCATTAGCATTCCTTTCCTTAAGTCTTATTTTAGTATTCACTAAAGTGTAACCAAACGTAAAGACCTTTTTTGCTTATTAAATACACTGATTACCTTGCATGCAAGAGTTTATCTGCTAAGGTTAATGCATCGTTTGATTTTCAATTTGCTTATTTACAGGAGTAACCAGATGGAAGCACTTTATACTGCCTCAGTAACCTCAACCGGCGGCCGCGAGGGTCGTGCGCAATCAGATGACGGTTTACTTGATGTAAAACTAGCACCACCGAAAGAGCTCGGCGGACCAGGTGGCGCAACGAATCCAGAGCAGTTATTCGCTGCGGGGTATTCAGCTTGTTTCCTCGGTGCGTTAAAACACGTTGCAGGACAAGAAAAAGCTAAGTTGCCCGATGGCTTAAAGCTCACCGCGAATGTCGGTATCGGCAAACGTGAAGGTGGCTTCCAAATTGCCGTTGACCTGCATGTTTACTTACCAGGCATGGCTGATGACCAAGCACAAACGTTAGTCGAAAAGGCCAACGAAGTGTGTCCATACAGCCACGCCACTAAAGGCAATATTGACGTCAATCGTCACGTTCATACCGAAGACTGAGCGGCATTAACCGCTCAGCCACTTGGTCAATAGTGGTAGTTGTATGAGCACATTGACTGGGAATGTAACGCCCAAAGAAGCCAACATAGCCAAGCCTATGTCGGCTTTTTTTATGGCCGCACGAATAGCTGCTGGCGCGGCGATATAGGATGCACTGGCAGTCAATGCGCCGAGCACGAGCACACTTCCAAGCGGGAGTTCTAGCCATAGGCCGAGTCCAATACCGAGCCAGCTGAGTGCAAACGGTGCGAGAGCCGCGAACAGAATAAGTCGCCAATGCTGTAGTGGCAGCGGCGTGCAAATACGTGCGGTACACAAACCCATTTCCAAAAGGAAGAGTGCGAGCAGCACTTTAAACCCATCAATGACAATTCCTTCAATAGGTGCCAGCCCTTTCGGTCCGTATAGTGCGCCTATGATGACGCCACCTAACAGCAGAATAACGCCGCGACTGGTTAAGGCTTCAACCCATACTGACCAGAGTGAGGTCGACTCTGTGCTTTGTTGTTGCTGACGATGTTGATAGTAAGCGAGCATAAGGATAATTGCGGGTAGCTCTAAGATCACCAAGTACAGTGTGGTATCACCGGCCAGCGGTAATCCAGCGGTTTCAGCTAATGCCCACGCAACTGCAAAGGTACCTGCGCTGACTGATCCGTAATGCGCTGCAATACTGGCAGCGTTTTCAGAATTTAGCTGTACGACTCTACTGAGGATGGGATAGACCAATATCGGAATAATAATCCCGAGTAACGCAATCAGTCCGAGATGACTCAATTGAATCGAATCACCGCTACCGTGTAACGAGAGTCCGCCTTTAATACCGATACTTAGCATCAATAAAATAGTCAAAATATCATAGACGGATGCAGGCACTTTTAGGTCAGATTTGAGCACTCCTGCTACAAGACCTAAAGCAAAGAAAGCTATTACAATATCTGGCATTTCTTTTCCCTCGATAAAGTCGTAAGTGAATGAAGCGGCGTGATTATGCGTGAATAGATCTATATTTAATAATTAATATTAATGTGGTTAACTATAGGTAATTATCTATATAGGTGTTGAACGTGGATAGTCGGCGAATTAATTTTCGATTGCTGCAAGTGTTTCGTACAGTGGTGCAAGCGGGCTCCATATCGCAAGCTGCTCGGCAGTTACACCTGACCCAGCCCACCGTGTCACTACAACTGAAATCTTTGAGTGATATTGTTGGTGAGCCGTTGCTTGAGAGTCATCGTGAAGGCATTACGATGACTCCCGCAGGCGAATATTTTTACCAAGCGGCCGGTGATGCGCTCGGTCGGTTCGATGATCTTGAGCTGCAATTGCAGCGCTATCGGGGTGGTGAAACGGGTAAACTCAGCATCGGCTTGGTGACCACCGCCAAGTACTTGGTGGCGCAACTGCTGAGTAGCTTTGCCGAGCAATTTCCCGATATTGAAGTGATCCTCAACATTGGGAACCGCGGTACCGTATTACAACGATTTGCTGAGCAGGCTGATGATCTGTATTGGTTCAGTCATCCGCCCACAGGGGCCGATGTTGAAGCTGAACCGATGGTGAGAAATCCATTGCAGCTGATTGCACCGCCGAATCATTGGGCCGCAGGGAAAACTATTACCTTTCCGGAACTGCATGGCGAGCGCTTTTTGATCCGTGAGCCGGGCTCTGCAACGCGAATGTTGTTTGAAGCATGGTTAAGTAGTCAGGGCTATGGATTGCAGCAAACCATGCAAATTGAAAGTAATGAGGCCATTCGTCTTGGTGTGGCGAGCGGGCTCGGGCTTGCGGTGATATCCGAGCATCCGTTAGCGCATGGAGCAGAGCACGTCACAACGTTATCGATGCGCGGGTTTCCCTTGCAGAGCTATTGGTATTTGGTACGCCATCGCGAGCGTTACGAAAGTTATGCAGCGCACACCTTTGTCAGCCATGTGCGCGAAAGGCTACCTCAAGTTATTGAACCGCGCTGGCTGCTACCTAAAACGGAGGCATGATGGAACATTCGAAGTTACAGCGGACGACAGGGTTGCCCGGTGCAGTTCTCCTTGGCCTTGGCTCGATTGTTGGCACTGGTGCCTTTGTGAGCATTGGTTTTGGTGCAGAAATAGCGGGTAGCTATTTAGTATGGGCTATTGCCCTAGCGGCAATAGTAGCGGCTTGTAATGGTCTATCGAGCGCTCAACTGGCTGCCATCCATCCAGTCAGCGGCGGTACCTACGAATATGGCTATCGGTTTCTGAATCACGACCTCGGCTTTACGGCAGGCTGGTTATTCGTGTTGGCAAAAAGTGCGTCTGCCGCCACCGCCGCTTTGGCTATCGGAACCACCGTAGCGAATGCGTTTGGTTGGTCTGGCTATGCTGAAATTGGATTAAGCATTGCTGTATTAGCAGCTTTGACGGCGCTCGTCATGGGCGGTTTGAAGCGTTCGAATCGAGCGAACGCAGTGCTGGTTGCTATTGCGATTGCAGCTTTAGTTCTCTTTATTGGCTATAGCTACACCTTGGAGCCGGTAACGGCCGCACTTGATGCTGCACAAGAGCCGCAACAATGGAGTGATGTTCTCGCTGCTGCTGCACTATTGTTCGTTGCTTACACCGGCTATGGGCGCATAGCCACCATGGGTGAAGAGGTCACTGAGCCGCGCCATACTATTCCTCGCGCTATTACCACGACTGTACTTGTAGTGACTATTTTGTACCTGTTTATAGGTGTGGCATTACTCAATTTCCCGTTGGGTACAGCGGACAGTTTAGTGCTCGCTGATTTAGCAAAAGCCCAGCAAGCGCCTACCTGGCTCTACTCTGCTATTGCAATAGGTGCAGTAGTCGCAATGGCTGGCGTGGTGTTGAACTTACTTCTTGGTGTATCACGAGTTGTTTTAGCGATGGCGCGTCGAAAAGACCTTCCTGGTTCATTATCGAATTTAAACGCAGAGCGAACTTCAGCACCTGCCGCTATTTTGTTTAGCGCTGCAGTGATGTTAGTGCTGGTTCTTATTGGTGACTTACAAATTGCGTGGTCATTCAGCGCATTTACCGTATTGGTGTATTACAGTTTGACGAATCTAGCTGCGCTACAAGTGAATGCTGATTTACGCTTTATTCCACGGTGGATTTCTATTCTTGGCCTACTCTCTTGCTTATCACTGGCAGCATTCGTCGAGCTAACAGTGTTGGGTTATGGTATTGGCCTCATCGTAATTGGTTTGATTTGGCATCGTATTCGGCGCAGCTCAGCTGCTACTTCTGAGGAATAAATCATGCAGTTGTATTTGGTCTATGTTGGCGGTACCGCGCCGAAGGCAAACATTGAATTGCACGATGTACGTTTTGTCGTCGGCGAATCGATTGAGGCGACTTTCCCGCAGTTGCGGCAGCAGTGGTTTGGTAGTCAGCAGGGTATTCACATGGATAGCTTTATGCAGATCCACCACATTGACGGTTATCGCGTGGAGCTTAGTCGCGAACCTGTGCAGCAATCGAAGAAGCTCTATTTCGTTAACTATGGCGGCTACTATCCAGGCCGTATCGCGGAGTTTCACGACTTTACTTTGGTAGTCGCTCAGTCTGCTGATGAAGCCAAACAATTGGGTAAAGCCAGCGTGCAAAAGCAAGGCTTGGCTAAGGCGCTGGAGTTTCACAAAGATGACCTACTGGAGGTCGATGACTGTCTGCAGATCGACCTACTCGACGGTTGGTATATTCGACTGGTACATGATGGCGGCTCGCAGCACTTAGAGCCCGATTGGATGGGCTACCGGCCGCTGCCATAGTCATTTCACCGCAGTTGCACTAGGTCAGGAACAAGTTGCGATACATGCGCTCAGCATAATCGTCGGTCATGCCTGCAATGTAGTCACAAAGAATCCGATCCGCGGCTGCAGCACCTTGGTTATCCATTGCTGCACGCCAGCGACCTCGAGTATTGCGAGGTAGCAATCTCTCAGGCTCGGTATGAAATGCTGCAAATAAATCGAGCAGCATATTCTGACTCCGCCAGCGCAACTGCTGAATCGACGGCTGATTAATCACATGTTCGAATACCACTGCCTTGAGGCTGTTCAGTAGTAAACGCTCACTCTCTGGCAAGGTTGCATTGTAGCGAATCAATGGTTCTTCGGCCTCAGGTAACACCACTTCTAGGCGCACCGCAGTCACAAAGATATTCACCAAGGCACCAATCGCATTTTTCCGCTCATGATGAGCGCGTGCGAAGAGCTGCCGGCCCAGTTTATGCATCAAAGTTGCCAGTTCTGGTTCGAGGTGATCGACTACAGAGTCCATATGCTGATGCCATTGCTTTTCATTCAAAGTGCCAGTAACGACTGCGTCTTCTAAGTCGTGAACGCCATAAGCAATATCGTCAGCAAGTTCCATCATCGATGCATCGAGCGCCTTATGACGTGATTTCTGCCACGGCGCTTTGGTGAGTGTATCGACTTGCTGAAATAAATTTCGGTCTGCCGCTGACAGTGGCTCCAACACCCAATCCAGCAGGTCGGCGTCACAGGCAAACAGTGCTTTCGCCGGTTTCCATTGGGACAAGCTACCTGGCTTATCGTGCTCTGAAGGTTGCGGTAGTTCCGGCATCAATACGGGGTATTTCAATAAGCCTAGCAGCGAGCGCCGAGTCAAATCCATGCCATGTTCAGGATGATAAGCTTCGAGCTTGCCGACAATCCGAAAGGTTTGGCCGTTGCCTTCAAAACCACCTGACGCCAGCATCTTGTAATTCAGTGCCGTTTCGCCACCATGACCAAAAGGTGGATGACCAATGTCATGGGCAAGACACAAGGTTTCCATCAAATTCAAATCAGGTAGCAATTCTCGCTCTTTAGCGCTGCAAACATGCTGCAATTGATTAATCAATGACGAGCCAATTTGCGACGCTTCTAACGAATGGGTGAGGCGAGTTCGATAAAAATCGTTTTCACCGACATTCATGATCTGCGTTTTGGATTGTAAGCGCCGAAAGGCAGCTGAGTGCAGCACTCGAGCGCGATCACGCTGCCACGCATTGCGCAAATCACCGGGACGTTGTAGCGGGGCATTAGAACGGCGTGCTTGCCAGTGCTCGGTCATGCGAACTTACCTTTTTCGATCAATCAATGGGAATCGTTTGATAGTACTGGTTTTCTGGCAGGCTCACCAGTCTTGCGGAAGATCACAACACCATGAGCAAGGTACTGAATACTTAGCCCATAGGCTCTCGCTAACCAATGACAGGTTTGTTCATGCATGAAAATGATGTGTGTTGGGTCGTTACGATATTGCCAGTTTTTGAATCTGTCTTCGGAAATCCAGCGTTGGGTCATGAGCGCCAAGTATCCATTTGGTTTTAGATGAGTCAGTAAAGACTCCAGTACTGCTGCGGGTTCACGTAAATGTTCAAATACTTCGGTTGCGGTAATAAAGTCATACTGAGAATCCCACACGCTTTCGTCCGCGGCATAGAATTTGTCATACAAGGCACACCGATGGCCTGCAGCTTCAAGCATGTTCGACAGTGTTGGGCCAGGCCCGCTGCCGAAATCGAGTCCATGTGTTGACTCGGGGAGTAGTTTGAGAAGCGGCTGGGCGATTCGTTTTAGGAATTCGCGATAACTTGGGTCGTCGGAGTCATTTTCATGTAAGTCATAGAGTGCTTTTTCTTCTGCATCATCAATTTGAAACGTGGGCGGTACAGAGATGAGATGACATTGTTCGCAGCGCCAAAATTCGCGACCAGTCACTGCACCTTTGGTTTCCTTAACGACCAACTCGAGAGGTGAGTGATGACAAAGAGGGCAAAGCATTCGTATTAAGAGTCGCTGGTTTCAGAGTGAGCCAGCCGGACGCAGTTACGACCTTCATTTTTGGCTTGATACATGGCATGGTCGGCGGCTCGAAGAAGGTCACCTAACTTCTGCGCATGGTGTGGAAACGATGCAATGCCGATGCTTGCGGTAACGGATAGATGCAGTTGTTCAATATCGAATGGCTCGGCAAGCTCTTCCCGTATCCGCTCTGCAATCATTACAGCAAAGTCCTGAGTTTGGTCGAGCGGGTCGAGGTCGTTAAGCAATACAATAAATTCATCCCCGCCAGCACGACAGGCCACATCACCGGCGCGGAGGCATTTACGCATACGTCCGGCGACGGCAATCAGCAGTTCGTCACCAATTGCGTGACCGTGATTGTCGTTCACTGGCTTGAAATGATCGAGGTCTATAAAGAGTAAAGCTAATGCTCGTTTCTTTCGTGTAGCGCGGCTCAAATTATGCTCAAGCGTTTCACCGAAAAACGTCCGATTGGGTAATCCAGTCAACATGTCGTGATGCGCCATATTGGCTATCTTTTCCATCTGTTTCTTTTGCGTAGTGACATCTCGTGCGATACCCAAATAATATTTGTTAAGACCATCTTCACTTGTCACCATGGAGGCAGTGCTAGTATGCCATTGCCAATATCCGCGCGCATGCCGAACGCGATACTCGACGGATTCATATTTATGATCTTCGGCAAGCACAGACTCGAGGAACCGGTAGCACCGACTCACATCATCAGGGTGGACAAATTCAGTAAACGATGTGTCTAGAGAATCTTGAATGGAATAACCCAATAGCTTTTCCCAATTAGGCGAGAGATAGGTGATTTCACCTTCGGCAGAAACGGTATAGATAATGTCGTTGGCATTCTCGACAAAGGTTCGGAAACGCAATTCACTGGCGGCTAACTTTCGTTCAAGCCGCTTGCGCTCCGTAATATCATTCAGATAACCGGTCCACTCGAGGCTACCATCGTCCAGCGTACGGCCATGGTCAAAGGCTTCAAGCCAAATGATTTCGCCGCTTGGCTTCACCATTCGAAATTCACGATTCCAATCGGTATTGTTCAGCGCAGAATGTTCGCTCGAGGCAATGACTTCATCAAAGTCGTCTTCATGTATCAAGGCAAACAACGATTCGGCATCCTGCTCCAATGTGGCGGTTGGAATGCCGAACCACTCGACAATCAGTGGGCTGATATAAGGGAGGCTGAAATGCCCATCAGGGTGTTTTTTTAGGCGATACACCACTCCAGGCATTGCTTCAATAAAGGTACGCCAATCCATGATAGGTATCGCCCAAATTATAACTAATGTTAAGTTATTCTAATCGCGAAAGTTCTCGAATTGCAAAGGTAATTCAATCTTCGATTGACGCAGCATGGCGATAGCTTGTTGCAAATCATCGCGCTTCTTCCCTGTTACTCGAACTTTGTCGCCTTGAATAGAACCCTGAACCTTCAGTTTGTGCTCTTTCAGGAGCTTAATGATTTCTTTGCCAAGTGGTTGCTCAATACCATTTTTAAATACAATTTTCAGGCTGTAGAGCTTGCCGCTGTGCGTGGGTTCATCATCAATATCACTGCCGGATAGACTGATATTCCGCTTGGCGCAATGGTTATTGAAGATATCTTGGAGCTGACGTACTTGGAAGTCAGACTCTGAGGTCATCGTGACTGTGAAATCATTCAGCTCAAAAGTTGCTTCGACACCGCGAAAATCAAATCGTGTAGTAAGTTCACGATTGGCGTTATCGACAGCATTCTTCAGCTCAACTTTGTCGATTTCCGACACAATATCAAAACTTGGCATGGCAAAACTCGCTATTGTTGCTTACATTTGAAGAATATAGTTTAGTTAAGTATCTCTCGAATTATAAGTAGAAGCGAAGACATTCATGTCAAACGACTATCTGGGCTCTGAATCTGCTCGTTTACAAGCCATCCTGACGGGTGTTCAGGTGGGTACTTGGGAGTGGAACAAGCAGACTGGCGAGACCCGTTTCAATGAGCGTTGGGCAGACATGTTTGGCTATACCCTCGCTGAGTTAGAACCTATCTCGATTCAAACTTGGATTAACCTTGTTCATCCAGACGACTTAAAGCGCTCAGATGAAGCGTTGCAGCAACATTTTCAAGGCAATACTCAATTCTATGAGTTAGAAGTTCGCGTGCGACATAAGCAGGGACACTGGGTCTGGATTCGCGATAGTGGCAAAGTAGCAACCTATACTGAGTCGGGCGAGCCCGAGTGGATTTGCGGTGCGCATATAGATATCACAGAAGCTAAACGTATAGAGGAAGATCTCAGACAAGCACAAAAGCGTCAGCGTTTCATTCTGGAGTCTCTCCCCTCCATTGTTTATTCGCAAACGAGTCGGGAGCCGTGGACGAATGTATTTGTCTCTGCAAATGTGCAGAAAATTTTGGGCTATACCGTCGAAGACTGGCACTCCCCAAACAACGAATTATTCTGGCAGCGTATGCATCCGGATGATGTCGATCGGGTTCGCCGAGCCGTCAAACACTGGCAAGAGCAAGGCTACCCTAATACCTTGCTGCAGCGTTATCGATTCCGACATGCGGACGGCCATCTCGTGGTACTGGACGACTTGCTTCGCGCAGTTCGCGCCGAGTCAGGTGAACTTATCGAATTTATCGGCTCGCTGACCGATGTGACGGCGCAACATGAAGCTGAGCAACGACTGACAAAGATTGCCGACAACGTGCATGGTGTGTTGTATCAATTTCAAATGGATACCGAAGGCACGATGAGCTTTCCGTATGCCTCAGCGGGAATCGAACTTGTTTATGGCGTAAAACCTGAGCAAGTGGTTGCCGATGGAAGCGTGGTGTTTGCTGTCATCCATCCCGATGATTTTGAGCGTGTTCTGACTGCGGTAGAGCAGTCTCGTGACACTCTACAACCATGGGAATGTGAATATCGCGTTGTACTGGATGGTGAGGAATCTTGGGTGTATGGACATTCCATACCGGAGCGCCTCGATGATGGCTCGACCCTTTGGCATGGGCTCATTATTGATGTGACCGATCGGAAACGCCTTGAGATTGACCTAGAGCGCAGTCAGGTGCAGTTAGAAGCGGCGCAGCGCATTGCCAATCTGGGCTATTGGGAAGCGAATTTAGAAACTGGCGAGTTAATGTGGTCGGCGACGGTTTACGAAATTTTTGGTTTAGATCCGCATACAGTTTCTCCCTGCGTCAAAGCATTCCGCGAACTTGTGCATCCGGACGATCTTGCACTGTTGGACAAGAGTCAGGAGCGCGCTAAGAAAACTGGCATTCATGATATCGATCACCGAATTATCCGTCCTGACGGGCAAGTGCGCTGGGTACGTGAATGGGCTTATTCAAAAACCTCTACAGATGGACATCAGTTGCTTGGCGGCACCGTGCAGGATATTACCGAGCGTAAAGAACTCGAGATACTGTTACGTGAACAGTCCATTCGCGACTCTTTGACTGGACTATTCAACCGGCGTTATTTCACGGACATGATTGAAAATCGATTCCGTCAACGTCGGCGTGATGACAACTCAGTCTGCAGTATCATCACGTTCGATTTTGATCACTTTAAGCAGGTCAATGATCAATATGGACACATGACGGGTGACGAAGTGCTGAAAAGAGCAGGTAAGGTAGTCAAGGCCTCGATCCGTGAGTCGGACATACCCGCGCGCACGGGTGGGGAAGAATTCGCAATTATGTTGCCGAATACATCACTAAACGATTCCGAGCGACTTGCAGAGCGGTTGCGACAAGCGATGGAAGAAGAGCTATTTATGACCACCGAGGGCGAGCTTCGAGTCACAGTCACTTGTGGTGTGACACAATTTCATCCACAAGATGAAACCTATCAAGACGTGTTAGGAAGGGCCGACCGTGCCCTATATCAGGGCAAGCAGGCCGGCCGTAATTGCGTAGTTCGAATCGACTAACGTTAATCTTTACCAAAGTTGGCAAGTAATGCTTCGTCAACAACGCCATTTTGTTTGAAAACCACACCATCCTTCATGACCATATCGACGTCACGAATAATATTCATGTATTTCAAAACGTCGCCACGTACAGCAATGATGTCGGCTACTTTGCCCGGGGTAACGGAGCCATATTTATCTTGCACGCCCATCATCACTGCCGGCCAATAAGTCGCTGCGCGAATGGTATCCATGGGATCAAAACCTAGGTCGTGCACCCATACTGCCATTTCATGCCACGTAGTTTGGCAATGAAATTTCATTGGAATACCCACATCTGTACCAATCAGCATCATCACGCCAGTTTCTTTCAGCTGACGGATTTTGTTTTTGATGGTCGGTGTGCGCACCGGAGTGAGCTGCGAGTATTCCAAGTGGCCGGGTTTCTCGATTGACTGTGCTATATCGGCAATGGTGTCGGGCTGCAGACCGCGCTTCCAGCATGCATCATCGAGCTGTTCAGGGTTTTTCACCAAATCAGGATAAGTAAAGAGTCCTTCCATCGTAGGTGTCCAGAACAACAAACCGTCGAATATGCCGGTTGCAGTGCGTTCGACCAGAGTATCCAGCACATCTTGCGGGTATCCGGGTGCCGTTGTCAGGCCGGTATGTTCAAAGTTGTCGATGCCGATTTCTACGCCTACTCGAATTTCATCCGGTTTGTGAGCGTGCGCGACCACTTTCATACCGCGTTTGTGTGCTTCATCAACTATGGCTAGCGCAACGTCACGATCCATATCGTCTTGGTCGATTAGCTTGATGATTTCCATGCCAGCTTCGTCGAGTCGTTTTACTTTTGCCCGAGCGTCACTCACACTTTTCACTTCCCAGCGATAATGGCTTTGCCAGTCATCAACCTCCGCTTGCAAGAATGGTCCCGAGGTATAAAGTGTCGGTCCAGGAATTTCCCCATCAGCCAAGCGCTTTTTTATAGCAACAGTATCTTCAAGCGGTGCACCCAAGTCTCGAGCGCTGGTCACCCCAGCAAGAAGCAACTGAACCAACGCTGCCGGCATAATTTCGTCGACTTGGCGGTCGCGATAATTAGCCTGCCAATGTCTGTAGTTGGAGTGCCCAACCAATTGAATGTGCGCATGGCTCTCCCATAATCCAGGAAGCACATCATGACCTTCAGTAGAGACAATTCGGTAACCCTCAGGAACTGGCAATGAATCTTGATTACCGACTTCTTGAATGATGCCATCCTCGACTAAAATAACGCTGTCATGAATGGGAACTTCAGCGGTGCCATCAATTAGGCGGCCGCCGACCAATGCAATTTTTTCAGCGCTGGCGGTTGCGGTAAATCCCGCACTCATTAATGCAGTACTGATAGCAATAACAGAAACTAGTTTTTTCATACCTGACGTCCTTTAGGGTTCGGATGATGCGTCCTTTTAAACTATGCCTGTCGCGTACCAAACGCAATGTGACTCACCGCGAATAAACGGCATCTCATATGGACATCTAAACGTCCATATTGACATGGTGGGGTAAACCTCGTTACAGTGCAGCATCCGCCAGCACTGCTTTGAAGGCCGCACAACCGTGTTTGAAAATGTTCCGTTTCATTCTCAAGATCATCCAATTCAACTCGCCGAAGGTCAATTGGTGTTGCGTACTTACGGTTCCAATTCCGGGACTCCAGTGCTGGTGCTTGGTGGCATTTCTGGCGGTCGTGATATTTTTTCGAGCACCGGTGCTGGGTGGTGGCAAGGTCTCGCTGAAGCGATTCCATCTAGTCTTAATGTGATTTCACTCGATTATGCGGGTGGCAGCGGTGATAGCACGGTTACGCCAGTCCCGCAGCGTGTTGATGGGCATGCCGCTCTCATTGAGCAAGCATTGCAGCTACTTGGTATTCGGCAACTACGTGCTATTGTCGGCGGTTCATTCGGTGGCGTGGTAGCACTGGAGCTAGCGCGCAGGGGGCTGCTAGAAGTTGGTGGCTTAGCCATTATTGGAGCTGCGCATCGACCTACAGCGCAAGCGCTCATGTTGCGCGCACTGCAGCGAGAGTATATTGCACTAGCCGAGCAAGCTGGGCAGCCGGAACGTGGTATTCAATTAGCGCGAGCTCTGGCCATGTTGAGTTATCGCAGTGCCGATGGCATGGATACCTATCACCCACAAGGCGCTTCGGCAGTTGATTATATCTTTTCTCGATCCGCACAAATCGTGACTAAAGCACCGGACCGCGCGCGTAATTTCTTTACGGCATTTGGCCCCGCCCTCGATGAGTATCGCATTGATCCAGTTGAAATAAGTGTGCCGACATTGCTCGTTGGATTCGACAGTGATCAATTGGTTTCCGCACAAGTACTGAATGAACTTGCTGAGAGATTGCCGCGCTGTGCCGGCTTACATCTGTTGCCATCGAGCTATGGTCATGATGGATTTATTAAAGACACAGCGAGTTACGCCAGCTTTTGCCGTGATTTTATCAAGCACTTGCCGGTGGAGCACTCATGAGCTTGCAGCCGACAGCAATTCTGGTGGTGGGTGTTGGTACTATAGGTCAAGCCTGGCTTGCCCGTTATGCGGATACTATTCCGTTACCGTTTCAGGCGTCTGTGCGGGGACTCTATCGATCACAGCAATACGTTCATCTCGATAAGAACAGTGTGCCTTCCCAAGGACTCACTGCCGCAGGTTGGCAACATTCTGGCGATATTCTAACCCAGCTTGATCAAGATATTCGTGAGCATAGTCAGCAGCATGAACAAGTGATTGTGCTCGATTTGACCGCCTCATCTGCCGTGGGTCAGCGTTATGCGGATTGGCTTCGAGCGGGTGCGCACATTGTCTGCGCGAACAAATATGCTGGTGCCAGCTCAAGCACTTACTATGAGCAAATACGCCGCATTAGTCGCCAATACCAAAGGCATTGGCGTTACAACACGACAGTTGGTGCGGGTCTGCCGATCCAATCTGCCATTCGGGAGCGGCTACATTCAGCCGACCCTATCCTCGGTATTGAAGGGAATTTCTCCGGTTCGTTATCGTGGATTTTTCAGCACTATCAACCGGGTGATCAGCTGTCAAAATGGCTACGCGCAGCAGCAGATCACGGGCTCACAGAACCAGATGCGCGCAGTGACTTGGGTGGGCTAGATGTCGCGCGTAAGCTGCTGATCTTAGCTCGTGAAGCGGGTTGGTCACTGGAGCTTGATGAGATTCAAGTACAGAGCTTAGTGCCAGATTCACTCGCACAGGTTTCAAGCGAGGAATTCTGGGAGCACTTCGAACATTTCGATGCTGAATTTGAGCGCTGGCGCCAACGCACACACCCAACCGCACAGAAATTCTGCTACATCGGTGCCGTTGAGCGGAATGCTAATGCAAAACCACACGCTTGGGCGCGTCTCGAACCCATTGCCCCATCATCACCCTATGCCAGCTTACCTGCAGGAAACGCCAACTTTGTAATTCGCAGCGAGCTTTACAATGCCAATCCGTTGCTCATTCAAGGTCCTGGGGCTGGTCCTGAAGTCACAGCTGCTGGCATTCACACCGATTTACTCGACATTTTGCAGCAACTTTAAAAAAACGGCTTGCGCCCAGTCTTAATTTGATTATTATGGACGTCTAAACGTATAAACATCTAATTAGGAAATGGTTATGAGTTCGACTTATCGTCCTGCAACGCTGGCAATCCATCATGGTTACACCACTGATCCAGTAACCAAAGCTGTTGCCACTCCTATCTATCAAAGTGTCGCCTTTGAGTTTGACAATGCTCAGCACGGTGCTGACTTGTTTGATTTGGCGGTGCCCGGCAATATCTATAGCCGCATTATGAATCCTACCAATGATGTGTTGGAGCAGCGCGTGGCGGCGTTGGAGGGCGGTATTGCTGGACTAGCGGTTGCATCCGGGATGGCGGCTATTCAGTACGCTCTGATTACGCTTGCTAAGCAAGGCGATAACATTGTCACCACGCCACAAATCTACGGCGGTACCTATACTCTATTTGCGCACATGCTACCGTCATTTGGCATTGAAGTTCGGTTTGCGGAATCGGATAGTCCAGAAGCTTTGGCGGCGTTGATAGATGTCAATACCAAAGCTCTGTTCTGCGAGAGCATCGGGAATCCAGCCGGTATCGTTGCAGATATTCCAGGTCTCGCAAAAGTGGCAGAGCAAGTGGGTATTCCGCTCGTTGTAGACAATACCGTAGCAACCCCAATTTTATGCAAGCCTATCGAATTAGGCGCGCATATTGTGGTGCATTCATTGACCAAATACATTGGCGGTCATGGCACCAGCGTCGGCGGCATTGTGGTCGATGGCGGCACCTTTGATTGGGTCAAACACGCCGATAAGTTTCCGCAGTTCAACGAACCCGAACCGGCTTATCATGGTGTTGTGTATAACGTTGCCTTTGAGGCCGCCGCCTTTATTGCACGAGTGCGCACGGTTGCGTTACGGAATACTGGCGCAGCCTTGTCGCCATTCAATGCATTCTTGATTCTACAAGGACTCGAAACACTCGAATTGCGCATTGAACGGCACTGTCACAACGCCGCCAAAGTAGTCGCGTATTTACGCGAACATCCAGCAGTCGAGTGGGTCAGCTATGCTGGCTCTTCCGAGCACAGTCACTATGCTCTCGCACAAAAGTACATTCGCGGTGGCTTGCCAGCATCATTGCTGACCTTTGGCTTAAAAGGTGGCTACGAGGCCGGCGTCAAGTTTTACGATAAGCTCGATTTATTTAAGCGACTCGTCAACATCGGTGATGCTAAATCACTCGCTTGTCACCCCGCATCAACCACACATCGGCAACTCTCAGCGGACGAGCAACTCAAGGTTGGTGTCCGTCCCGAAGCCATTCGTTTGTGTGTGGGCATCGAGCACATTGATGACATCATCGCCGACCTCGAACAAGCACTAGTCTAACCCCCTGTTATCCAGTACCATGCACTATTCCTGAAACTAACAAAATAATAACGGAATAGTGCATGGGTTTTTCGCCACGTTTTTTGATATTTCTTGTAGTAATTTTCGTAAGTCTGAATGGGTGCGCCACTATTGTGGAGCGCAATATGCTTAAACGTGTGCCGCCGGCGGATATATTTGAAGTAGAGCCCGAATTCTACGAACAGATGAATATCAAACAGCGCACTTTCTGTCTGCCTCATTTGGGAGGATGCACGGATTACTGGTTTATTGAATCACTCGATAATGAAAAAAATGACAAGTTGCAGTTTACCTATTCACTGGAAATCAATGGTGTGGAGACATCTGACCAAGTGAAGTTTCTGCGCGAAGACTATCCGTTTGAGCAACGTGGCTCAGTTGTTTTGGCGCATGGGTACGGTGGTGATAAGTCCATTTGGCTATTTCAAGCAATGTATCTGCGCTTTATGGGCTACAACGTTATCGTGCCGGATTTGCAGGGACACGGTGGTTCGAGTATCGACCAACCGAGTTTTGGTTATCACGATGCCGAGTTTATCTCCGCGTTGTTAGATTCATTACCCGAACGCGAATTACCGCAGCCATTGATTGTGGCAGGAGTGTCTATGGGGGGCGTAACGGCTTCACGTTTGGCTATCATGCGAGACGATATTGATGCGGCGATATTGTTTGCGCCTATGGCAAAGTTTGATGACTCAACGGTTAGCGTCATCAAGATGATGATGCCGAGGTTCAGTAAGCTTTTGCCGGAAGATTCGGTTCGCGAAGCAGTAGCGGATGCACTAGTGGCTGCAGAGGTACCGGAAGGCGGCGCGGATACCCTGACCTATATTCCCCAACTTGATGTGCCGACACTCATATATGTAAGTGATGTCGATCCTGTGGCTCCGTTTGAAGTGTATCAACAGCTTGCAGAGTCTCGTCCTCATATCCAAGTACAACCTGTGCTCGGTCGACACCACGTCGAAATATTAAAACTAGATAATGAAATGCACGAATCGCTGTTTCAGTGGCTACAAACCATTGAATAGAAGATGCATTATTTATGATTTGGTTTGGCGGACGTGAGTTTGCACGATGCGTTTGCCTTCCTCTTTGACCGATGACTGTTTGCGATAGCCCCACAGCAGATCACGGGCAATTTTAGCGCGCTCGGTTAAATCGATAATCGGTTCTGGATAATCTTTTCCGAGCTGACAATTATAAAGAGCCTGCTCCATTTGAGTGAGTTGCCACGGCGTGTGAATGAGCTCGTCGGGAACTTGTTCTAATTCTGGTAGCCACTGCCGCAAGAAGGAACCCTCGGGATCATGCTCTTGGCTCTGTTTGACCGGATTATAAATACGAATGGTATTGGTGCCGGTGACTCCCGCTTGCATTTGAAACTGCGGATAGTGAATACCGGGCTCAAAATCAAGAAACATCCGAGCTAAATGGTAGCTGCCACGACGCCAGTCGATCAGCAAATGATGACAGAGAAAACTCACCAACATGGCGCGCATGCGAAAGTTAATGTAGCCCGTTGCATGCAAGCAACGCATGCAAGCGTCAACCATCGGAAATCCAGTTCGCCCATCTTGCCACGCCAGTAAGTGCTCACCAACCTGTTCATCATCACGATAAGGAAAGGCTTCATAAGCTCGGTTTACCGGACGAAATTCCATGTCCGATTCACTCTCAAACTTCTGCATAAAATGACAATGCCAGTGCACGCGAGAAGCTAGTGCGACTACGGCTTTGCGCCATCCGGGAACCTGCCACTGCCGCAACAGTTGTTGGTACATTTCGCGTAAACTGATAGCGCCCCAGGCAAGATAGGGCGACATCCGCGAACAGCTCAGCCGACTGCCCTCTGGTTTTGAAATGTGATACGGATAATTCTTGCCACGTCCGGCAAAGAAATCTTCAAGGGTCGCCCAAGCCTCCTTACTGCCGCCACATTGAAAGTTATTATCTGGCGTCAGCCATGATGCGGGTGGTTCGTAGGTTTGCCAGCAATCAGGTAAGGTACCTTTGAATGGCTGAGCATCTGCGAGCGGAGTCGGTTGAATGCGCTGACGCATGGTTTGCTTCCAGCGTGCATCCCATTCACGCCTGTCTTTGGCGCCGCGAATCACGGCGCCGGTTTGGCTTTCATGCCATGGTATGTGCTGTTCTTGGCACCAGCTTTTTACGGCACGATCACGAGCATAGGTGACTTCCAAACCAATTTCTTGATGGCTGTACAGTGCATCAATGCCGACTGCGTCATGCAATGCTTGGAGTAATTGATGGACGTCGCCATGGACGCGGTAAAGCGGCAACTCGAAGGCTTCAAGCTCGGCGGTCATGTCATCCAGACATTGCCACACAAAGCGCCAATGACGGATATCATAGTGCGGCGCTTTGACAACGTCTGGTTCAACGCAATAAAACAGAATGACCGGGCGCTCAGAGGCGATAGCGCGTCGCAGAGGTTCGTGATCGGTTAGCCGTAAATCACGTTTCAGCCAAACTACCGCAACACTCACTTGGAATCCTAGTCTTTAATCGGCCAATCGGCGGCATCAATATGGTCGAGCGGACCGTCATTCACCGCACCATCCCAGCGTTCAATAAAGCTGCCATCTGGATCGTATTGGCGAGTTTGTTTAGCCAAGTCAAATTGACGATGGCCACGTGGATCGGCACCCACGCCAGCGAGATATTGCCAGTTACCCCAATTAGCGCCGACATCGTAGTCCACCAACTGTTGTTCAAAGTAAGCTGCGCCGTAACGCCAATCGAGCTGCAATTCATGCACGAAACAGCTCGCGACCAATTGCCGTCCGCGATTCGACATATAGCCAGTGGCATTGAGTTGCTTCATGCATGCATTCACGATGGGATAGGGCGTATTGCCCTGACACCATTTTTGTAAGCGGCCACCATAGAAACTGGTGGTTGGACGTTGCGCTTTAATGCCTTGAAAGCGATACAAATGCTGTTTGTGAGTGTGGGCATACCATTGGAAGTACTCGCGCCAGAGCAGCTCGAAGTAAATCCAATAGGTGCTATCGTTGGCTCCATGCTCTCGTTCATAGGTATGTAAGCGCTGATTGAGTCGGCGGACCGACAGCGAACCATTCGCTAGCCATGGCGAGAACTTGGTAGAAGAAGTCCAGTCGTCCAGAGCGTTACGGGTTTCTTTGTAGGTACTGGCGTGACGATGTCGAAAATAGGTACTGACATGGCTCAGAGCAGCCTCGCACCCGCCTTGCACCACCGGCTGTTCCACCGGCAGCAATGGTGCCATAGGTTTCCCATCATAGTAGCGCCAATCACTGGCCCGTAATGGCGCTGTCGGCAGTTGCTTCGGTGCATCCAAAGGCGGACGTATGGCGACGCGCAGATCGGGTCTCTCAACCAAGCGACGAAATTTCGAAAAAGACTCAGGAAGCTGCTTCAGTTGGAAAGGCAACTGCGCTTGGTCGAACAACGTATGGGTATCATCTTCGATGAATGTTAAATAGGGATACCGTTGCTGCGCGAGTTGCCAGTACTGATTCTCGTAGTAGCCCGCATTACGTGAGCGATACACCACATCAACGTGACCACGACTGATTAACTCAGCCAGTGCTTGAAGCGGTGGCTCGTAAGTAATGAGCAGGCGATTGCCACGTTGGCGTAATGCCAAATCGAGCTGCCGTAAAGACTCATGTAAAAATAGCCACCGTGCCGGACCAATGCTGCGCATGCCATAACGGTTCGGGATAAACCATTGTGGATTAACCGGAAACCAGCAGATTAGCTGATCACATTCTGATGCGGCTTGCGACAACACGCGATGGTCATCAACTCGTAAGTCGTTTTGAAACCAAAGAAGACCAACGCGGTGTCGCATGTTAGGAGTACCTTAGACCAGTTCGGTCAATGATTTTTTGCTGAATGCTTCAATTTCGTCATCGCGGCCATCACGCATTTTCAGCAACCAATTTGGATCTTGGAGCAGCGCACGACCCACAGCGATGAGGTCAAATTCACCAGCACTCATTCGTTTTGTGAGTTCTTCAATGCCTGACTTTTCAACAGCAGGTTTGTCAGAAGCGAAGGTACCACTGATAAAGTCCTCAGTGAGTCCAACGCTACCAACGGAGATTGCTGGTTTGCCACTCAGCTTTTGAGTCCAGCCGGCCAAGTTCAGGTCTGAGCCTTCAAATTCTGGTTCCCAGAACCGTCGTTGTGAAGCATGGAAAATATCCACGCCAGCATCACTTAGCCATTTAAGTAATTGCTCAAGCTCGGCTGGTGTTTCGCACAGGCGTGCCGTGTAATCCTGCTGCTTCCACTGAGAAAAGCGGAACACAATCGCAAAATCTTCGCCGACTGCGGCACGGACAGCGCGCACAACTTCAATAGCAAAACGTGCGCGATTCTCGAAGGAACCACCGTATTCGTCGGTCCGCTCGTTCGTGCCCGCCCACAAGAACTGATCAACTAGGTAGCCATGCGCACCATGAATTTCAACACCGTCGAAACCGACTTCTTTGGCTAAACGTGCAGACTCAGCAAAGCCATGAATGACGGCATCGATGTCAGCCTTCGTCATCGCTTTACCGTTCGCTTTGCCAGGCGCAAACAAGCCAGACGGGCTGTATGCTGGTGCCGCGTCATCAGATTCCGGCTTACGAACCGAACCGACATGCCATAGTTGTGGGATGATTTGACCACCCGCCGCATGCACCGCTTCAACCACTTGTCGCCAACCGGCCATCGCTTCGTCGCCGTAGATGTGCGGAACATTCGGATAACCGCTAGCGCCTTCATGCATGATTTCTGTTCCCTCAGTAATAATGAGGCCGATTTGCCCTTCAGCGCGGCGCTGATAGTAAGCAACATTTTTCGGGTTGGGTACGTTGCCAGGTGAGAAGCTACGCGTCATTGGTGCCATCGCAACGCGATTGCGCAACTGTAAGCTTTTGCATTGAAACGGCTGAAATAATGGTGCTAGCTCGCTCGGGATCGAGTTGGCCATAAAGACTCCTACTTAGTATTTGAGGTTATTACGCACAGACTATCGCTATAGATCTCTATAACGATAGCTCGTTGCGAAGATAAAAGGGACTACTCAAACATGGTGTCTGGTAGCGGAGATTCAATGCATGCGCACAAAGTGGCGACTAATTTCTTTTCGGTGGTTGAAATAACACCGTCGTGGGTGCAAATGGCAGTCCAACGTTCCACAACACGTTGCTTCTGCTGCGGAGACCAGCGTTTGATAGTGGTTATTGCGGCGCTGAGCTGCGCATAATCAACGCTTTCGCCTGCTTCGGCTTGCTGTAGTGCAGAGCAGGTGGTGTCCAAGGCTAGCTTGTTTTCTAGGGTATCCTTGAAAGCGCCTTTGGGGAGAAGTTGCCGAGCCAATAGTTGATACAGACACCAGTGAAAGAGGTCGGCGCTGTGTTCGAGCAACTGTAGGTCATGAATCAAACCAATGCGTTTGGACTCTGGGGCAAGACGCAACGCAGGCACAGCCAACTCAATCAGTGCTAGCTGCTGAGCCGGTCCCAATGCGGCAAGTTCGTTCATCAAATCGCTCGCGGCAGTATCCATCGAACTGGAAATTAAGGACCGAACCAATTCTGGTGCATGTTGCGGTGAGCGGGCCCTCTCCAATAGTAATGCCGGGAGGGCTAGTAGTGCTAGCTGGTCTAGTGCAGAAGGCTTCGGTTGTTTTGCGACTTGCTCTGCTTTGCTCTCGACAAACGCTTGGCGTGGCTCTGGATAATGACCATTCCAGCGCGGTTGAATTCGTTTAATGCGCTTATCCAGCGGTGGGTGTGTGGCCATCAAACTGAACCACTTTGACAATGCCTGGCCGAAAAATAAATGCGCCACTTCATCAGCATTTTGATGCTGCACACGGCTACCGTGTTGGCGCGCTCCAATTTGTTGCAGGGCACCCGCTAAACCTTCAGGATTCCGCGTAAATTGAATCGCTGCGGCATCCGCCAAATATTCACGTTGACGACTGACAGCTGCTTTGATGATGTTGCCAAAGAACACACCCACGCCGCCGATAATCATGAGCGCGATGCCCACCAGCGGTAAAATATTGTTGTTATTACGGCCACGTGAGCGGAAGCGTGCCGAATGCAGCATAATCCGGCCAAAATGGGCCAGCGCCAGAATACCGGCAAGTGCAGCAATCAAACGAATATTGAGACGCATATCGCCATTGAGAATATGACTGAATTCGTGGGCTACCACTGCCTGCAGTTCTTCCCGCGAAAAGGTTTCGATGGAGCCCTGCGTGAGTCCGATAGCGGCATCTTTGGTTTCATAACCTGCAGCAAATGCATTAATGCCAGCTTCGTTCGGAAGAATATAGACGGCGGGCACCGGCATGTTGGCCGCAATCGCCATTTCTTCGACGACATTCAGGACACGTCTCTGAACCGGATCTTGGGAATCGGGCGCAATACGAACACCGCCGAGTTGTTCGGCCACCACATGACCGCCTGGCTTCAATGTGACCCACTTCGCCATCATGATGAGCAATATGGCACCGCCCACAGCCGCAGCGATAATACCGAGAGGCTTCCACTGCACGACATAGTCTGTGCTACCGGGCGTTTGTGTCACTCCGCCCATAGTTACTGCCGCAAGAGCAACCACAAGGCCGATGATGAGGAAGAAAGCGAGTACAAATAAAAACACCAACAACAGCGTGTTTCGGCGCGCTTGTTGTTGGTGTTCAAAAAAGTTAACCATAGTGGCTCTTCTGCTGTGGCTTCAGAACTAAAATTGTACTTTCGGAGCCGCTTGAATTTCAGCGCTATCGGCAAACTCCAGTAAGCTCGCATCTTTGCTGTGGCCGAAGAAACTGGCAACAGCGACCGGCGGGAATGACTGCCGATACGTATTGTAGGTCATGACTGCATCGTTAAACGCTTGTCGAGCAAACGCGACACGATTTTCTGTGCTCGTCAGTTCTTCAGAGACTTGCATCATGTTCTGGTTGGCTTTCAAATCGGGATAGGCTTCCATCACCACATTCAAGCGACCTAAAGCGGAACCCAACGCACCTTCAGCGCCGCCCAACTGAGCCATCGCCGCACCATCACTCGGGTTTTTCGCTGCTTTCGGTAAGGCTGCTGCCGCTTGATTACGAGCCGCAATCACGGACTCGAGAGTTTCCCGCTCATGCTTTAAATAAGCTTTTGCGGTTTCAACCAAGTTTGGGATCAGGTCATAACGACGTTTTAATTGCACTTCAATTTGTGCAAAGGCGTTTTCAAACTGATTACGCAAGCGCACCAATTTGTTGTAGATGCCGATCAAATACACAAACAACAGAACGACGACGATTAATAGAATCCAGCCAGTACCCATCACAAAACTCCTTCTGTCTCATGCACTCACCATGCTATGCTTTAGCGTCATTAGCAAGCGACATAATTGTAATATTTAATGACAGCATCGACCGCCACTGCCCCAGGAAATTTATTTATCGTAGCCGCTCCAAGTGGCGCCGGTAAATCCAGTTTAATCCGTGCATTGCTGGAACGCCACAATGATGGCTCCATGCAAGTGTCGGTGTCCTGCACCACCCGCGCGCCGCGACCTGGCGAGCAAGACGGTGTGCATTATCATTTCCTCTCCGTTGAACGCTTTCAAGCCAAAATCGATAACCACGAGTTTTATGAGTGGGCGAAAGTCTTCGATAACTATTATGGAACCTCGCGGACGGTCATCGAAGAAACCTTACAACAGGGTGTTGATGTGTTTCTCGACATCGATTGGCAGGGTGCGCGGCAAGTTCGTGAAGCTTATCCGGCAGCACAGTCGATTTTTATTGTCCCGCCGAGTTTAGCTGAATTAGAACAGCGCTTACGTACTCGCGGACAAGATAGTGATGCCGTCATCCAGCAGCGCATGGCAAAAGCGCAGACAGAAATGTCGCATTATCATGAGTTTGACTACCTGCTGGTGAATGACGAGTTTAACGCTACTTTGGCAGATTTTGAGCATATTGTGCTGGCTCGACGCCATCGAATGCCGTTGCAGCAAGCACGGCATGCAGCTAAACTCAAAGATCTCTTGGCGAATGACGGCTAAATCCGTATAATTCCTGACCCATTTGTAAGTGCTGGAGTAAGTAATGGCTCGCGTAACTGTTGAAGAAGCTGTCGACCGTGTTGGCAACCGTTTTGATTTAGTCTTGGTCGCGTCACGTCGTGCCCGTCAGCTAGCCACCCAAGGCAAAGATGCTTTGGTGCCGTGGAAGCATAACGAGAAAGCGACTGTTGTTGCTTTACGTGAAATTGAAGAAGGCAAAATTGACGCGAAACGTCTAGATGCCGATGAGCGCCGTGAAATGGCACAACAAGACGCTGATGAATTAGCAGCGGTTGATGCACTGCGTGGTATTGAGTAACTCGGGTGTATTTGTTTGAAGGCCTCCGACAGCAACTTACGGACTACCTTCCACCTCATCAGGTAGAGCAAATTGCTGCGGCCTTCAAATTGGCCGCAGTGGCTCACAGCAAGCAAAAACGCCAGTCTGGCGAACCCTACATTACCCATCCTGTTGCTGTTGCCGGACTTTTGGCAGATATGCGGCTGGATCATGAAACTATCATGTCGGCCCTGCTGCATGATGTCATTGAAGATACCGAATTCACCCAAGAAGATTTAGCCGAACAATTTGGCGCGACTGTCGCTGAGTTGGTGGAAGGCGTGTCGAAGCTCGATAAGTTACAGTTTCATTCCAAAGAAGAACTGCAAACCGAAAACTATCGCAAAATGATTATGGCGATGGTGCATGACATTCGGGTCATCCTAATCAAGCTCGCAGACCGCACGCACAACATGCGGACTATCGGTAATTTGCGCCCAGACAAACGGCGCCGCATTGCGCGTGAAACGTTAGAAATTTACGCTCCACTTGCTCATCGCTTGGGTATTCACGACATTAAGAATGAACTGGAGCTGCTCGGCTTCCACGCGCTGTATCCATGGCGTGCGCGCTTGTTGGAATCGCAGGTTAAAAAGGCCCGCGGCAACCGCCGAGAGCTGGTCGAACGCGTTCAACAAGAAATTGAAAAACGCCTGCAAGAAGTGTCGATTCAAGCGCGTGTGATTGGTCGAGAAAAGCACCTCTACAGCATCTATAAAAAAATGCTGCATAAAGAGTTACAGTTCGAAGAAGTCATGGATATCTATGCCTTCCGAGTGATCGTCGACGAGGTCGATACCTGCTACCGCGTGCTGGGTGCGCTGCACAATTTGTACAAACCCATTGAGACTCGTTTCAAAGACTACATTGCCATTCCCAAGTCGAATGGTTACCAGTCGTTGCACACCAGTTTGAAAGGCCCTCATGGTATTCCAGTGGAAGTGCAGATTCGTACGGAAGAAATGAATTTGATGGCTGATCGTGGTGTTGCCGCGCATTGGCTGTATAAAACCGAAGAAAGTTCAGGCACCACAGCGCAAGTGCGCGCACGCCGTTGGATGCAAAGTTTGCTGGAATTACAGCAAAGCACCGGGAACGCATTCGAGTTCATTGAGAACGTTAAGTCCGAACTATTCCCAGAAGAAATTTATGTCTTTACGCCGGAAGGGCGCATTATTGAGCTGCCACAAGGCGCTACCCCGGTTGATTTTGCCTACGCGGTGCATACCGATATTGGTAACACCTGCATTGGTGCGCGCGTCAATAACCGCGTATTTTCGCTCAGTAAGCCGCTAGAAACTGGGCAAACGGTTGAGATTAAAACAGCACCCGGATCACGCCCGAATATTGCTTGGTTGAACTTTGCGGTAACGGGTAAAGCGCGGGCGAAAATTCGACAGTATTTGAAAGGCCAAGAAACTCTTGAAGCTGAGCACTTAGGTGAACGTCTCTTGCGTGCCGCGTTGGGTTCAACGAACTTTGACGAAATTCCAGAGAAGGAATTCAAGCGCGTTATCAAAGAAACCAAAGTGGAATCACGCGAGGCATTGCTGCGAGAAATTGGTCTGGGCAATATGATGTCGATTGCCATCGCGAAGCGTTTGATGGGTCAGTTATCCCAATTGAAGGATGACGCCGCGACCACCACAACGAATCATAAAACGCTGGCGATTAAAGGTGCGGAAGGCCTACTCGTGAGCTTCGCGAAATGCTGCCGACCAATTCCGGGCGACGACATTATTGCGCACGTTAGCCCCGGCAAAGGACTAGTGATTCACCGCCGTGAATGCAAAAACGTGCGTGGGCACGAAGATGAGCCTGGCCGTTACTTCCCCGTGCAGTGGGATAACAAACCAGAAGCCGAATTTATTACCGAAGTGCGCGTAGAAATTGTCAATCACCAAGGCGCACTGGCTAAACTGACGTCTGCTATTTCAGCAACAGGCTGTAATATTCATGGCCTGAAAACTGAAGAAGTCGATGCCAATATTTACTATATCGATGTTGCTCTGACGGTCCACGATCGGAAGCAACTCGCAGACGTGATCCGCTACATTCGGAAAATGCCGGATGTTCAGCGCGTGTCTCGCCTGCGCAAGTAAGCTGAGGAACTCATCATGTCTAAAGTGATTATCAACACTGAAAATGCGCCAGCCGCAATTGGTACGTATTCGCAAGCCGTTAAAATTGGTACCACCGTGTATTTGTCAGGACAAATTCCGCTGGTTCCAGAAACCATGCAATTTATCAGTGACGATTTCCGTGCGCAGGCCACGCAGGTGTTCAAAAACTTGAAGGCGGTCTGTGAGGCTGCCGGTGGCGAGCTGCAAGATATGGTGAAAGTGCAAATCTATTTGATTGACCTAGGTCAATTTGCAGTCGTCAATGAAGTGATGGCTGAGTTTTTCGAAGTGCCTTATCCCGCTCGAGCGGCCATCGAAGTCAAAGGGTTGCCGAAGGGCGCCCAAATTGAAATCGATGGCGTTATGGAGCTTCCCAGCACCAATTAGGCGCTGGTCGTGACTGGCGTGCGGCTCTCTAGTGGCTTGCGCCAGATAATCATCGCAATAGATACCCCTGCCAGAATAAAGCAGTAGCCGGTATGTAAGCTGACTTGTAAGGGCGATAGTCCAAAACTAGCGCCCATCAACAGAGCTTGAGCACCATACGGCAACGCACCTTGGACCACGCACGCAAAGATATCGAGTAAGCTCGCACTTTGGCGTGGTGCCAAATCACCATCTTCCGCGAGTTTTTTGCTGACCTCACCTGATAACAAAATAGTGACCGTGTTATTCGCAACCGCAAAGTTGGTGAGTCCGGTCATCCCAGCAATACCGAATGCAGCGCGTTGCTGCTTGTGCTTAAACAGCGCGCTAGTCACTTTCGCCACCGTCCCTGCAAGGAACGCGAGACCGCCTTGCTGACGAATCAACGCGGAGAGTCCGCCAATCAGAAGCGATAGCAAGAAGATTTCCTGCATGCTGGTGAAGCCTTCGTAGATGTCTTTGCTGAAGGCGACCCATTCGTAGCCGACGGCGACCATACCAAATGCACCCGCCAAAATGATACCTATGGTCAGTACCGCAAAGACATTCAGTCCCATCACCGCCAGTGCAATGATGAGGAAGTAGGGCAAGCTGAGCCAATAGTTTGCATCGGGTGCTTCGGGTGGCACGCTGCCGGTGTCGTAGGTGCTGAGCCAAAGAATCGTCAGTACTGCTGCGGGCAATGCAATTTTCAAATTGGCTTTGAATTTATCACGCATCTCGCAACCTTGCGTACGCGTTGCAGCAATGGTGGTGTCGGAAATGATAGACAAGTTGTCACCGAACATCGCGCCGCTGACCAGCACCCCAGCCATGAGCGCGAGGTCAATATTGGCGGCTTGCGCTAACCCAAGTGCAACTGGGGCTAATGCGGCTAAGGTGCCCATGGACGTACCCATTGCCGTGGCTACTACCGCAGCAATAATGAAGAGTCCGGGTAATAAGAAGCTTGCTGGAATGACCTGTAATCCTAAGGCGACCATGGCGTCTACACCACCGGTTGCCGCAGCGACCGTTGAGAATGCGCCCGCTAATAAATAAATCAGGCACATGGTGACAATGTTGCGCTCACCAACACCAGCCACAAACGTATTGATGCGCTCCTCGAAAGCCTCTTTGCTTAGCAGCACGCCAAGAATGATAGCCGGTAGAATCGCAACTGGACTCGCTAATTGATAGAACGCATAGTCAACGCCACTAAGTTGAAAATAGATTCCGGTACCGAGGAATAGGGTAAGAAAGAGACCAAGTGGCAAAAGAGCCTTGGCACTAGCGCGAGCGGGCTGTGTCATAAAAGATCCTGTGCAATGAGCTTGTTATTATTTAGACGTCCAGAAGTTTATATGTCTTAATTTGGCGATGCAAACAAAATTCACCAATTGCAGCGCGGTTGCCTTTCCATACAAGTACGTCATACTTTATCGCACAGATGACCGCTGAAATCGAATTAAGGAAAACTATGAGCCCTGATGATCTCCACTTGCAGTTGCGCAATTTGCGCCGTGATGATTATGAACAACTGAAATGTTTGATGGATCGAGTGTATCCAGATATTGGTGGTGCTTGGGGCGAACACACCATTTTAAAGCTGATCAAAGAATTCCCAGAGGGTCAGATTTGTCTTGAGGACGGCGGCAAGATTGTCGGTGTCGCGCTGACCATGAAGGTGAAGTACGCACGGTTCTCGAACCCGCACACCTATGAAGACTTGATGGACGCACGCGAAAATATCCTGAATGACCGCAAAGGTGATGCGCTCTATGGTTTGGATGTACTGATTGACCCAGATTATCGCGGTTACCGGTTAGGTCGACGGTTGTATGACGCTCGCAAAGAGCTGTGCCGACAGCTGAATTTGAAAGCCATTTTGGCGGGCGGACGAATCGTCAACTTCCATAAATATGCGGAAGAGCTGACACCGGGCCAATACATTGAGCAGGTTCACCGTCGTGAAATCTATGATCCGATTTTAACGTTCCAACTTGCGAACGACTTCACAGTAAAACGACTCCTTGGTAAGTATTTACCCGAGGACAAGCGCTCGGCAGGTTTCGCTACGCTGCTGGAGTGGGATAACTTCCTTTACGAACCATCGGACAATATTCTCGGTAGTCGTATCCGCAATGTTCGAGTGGGCGCTGTGCAATGGCAAATGCGTGAGGTGGACTCGGTTGAAGAAATGCTCCGTCAGGTGGAGTACTTTGTGGATGCCATTTCCAGTTATCAAAGTGACTTTGCCATTTTCCCGGAATTCTTTAATGCACCGCTCATGGGGTTAACGGACCAGAGTCAGCAAAAGGATGCTATACGTTTCCTAGCAGGCTACACCGAGCGTTTCAAACGAGAAATGTCGAATATGGCGGTCAGTTACAACGTCAACATCATCACCGGTTCAATGCCGCTGGACGAAGACGACACCATTTTTAACGTGACCTATTTATGTCGCCGTGATGGTACCGTTGAAGAACAACGGAAGATTCATGTCACGCCGCATGAGAAGCGCGACTGGGTTATTGAGGGTGGTAATGAGGTTCGGGTGTTCGACACCGATGCCGGTAAAGTAGGCATGCTGATTTGCTACGATGTTGAGTTCCCAGAGCTCGGTCGTCTAATGGCCAACGAAGGCTTAGAGATACTATTCGTGCCATTTTGGACCGACACGCGCAATGCCTATTTACGCGTTCGCCATTGTGCACAAGCGCGGGCAGTCGAGAATGAATGCTATGTGGTTATTTGCGGCAGTGTCGGTAACTTGCCGCAAGTGGAAAGTTTGGATGTGCAGTATGCGCAGTCAGCTGTTTTCTCGCCGTCAGACTTTGCGTTTCCTTATGACGCAACGATGGCTGAGACCACACCCAATACAGAACAACTGATTTTCTCCGATCTGAACTTAGATGAATTGCGTTATTTACATCATGAAGGCTCGGTGACGAATCTCAAAGATCGCCGAACCGACCTGTACGAGGTCACCCGAAAATACTAGTAAGAGATGGTGAATAGTAAACAGTGAACAGAGTGAACATGAGCGAGAGGTGAGGTGTCGAGCTGTTTTGGCATTTCAGTTCACTGTTACCTGTTCACTATTTTCTGCAGACAGAACAACGAGGATGAAGCATGCCGGTAAAAACAATTAAACCAACAGCGGATGCCCACCAGTATCCATTGCTGATCAAGCAGCTCCTATTATCCAGCCAGCGTTATGCCGGTTCCAACGAGATTGTTGGTGGTAATAATGGCAAGCGTTACAGTTACGCTGAGTTTTATGAGCGTGTACAACGTTTGGCGAATGTCTTAACTGAAGCGGGCGTCAAACAAGGCGATACGGTTGCAGTTTTAGACTGGGATAACCCGCGTTATCTGGAGTGTTTCTTCGCAGTGCCGATGATTGGTGCGATTTTGCACACCGTCAACGTGCGTTTAGCACCGGACCAAATTGTTTATACCATGAACCATGCAGTGGACGATCTCGTCCTGGTACATGATGATTTCTTACCCTTGATTGACAAGGTGAAGGGTGAACTGAAAACAGTCAAAGGCTATATCCATTGCACCGATGCGGCTGAAGCCCCAGAGGCTCCGTTTGAGGTTATAGGTGAGTACGAAGCGCTTCTCAGCAAAGCATTACCCGAATTTGATTTCCCAGATTTTGATGAAAATGCCATTGCCACCACGTTCTACACCACGGGCACGACTGGTAATCCGAAAGGCGTGTTTTTCTCACATCGGCAGTTAGTCCTGCATACCATGGCACTGGCGGCGACCACCTCCATGAACGATTCGATGCAGTTATTGCAAGCATCGAGTGTGTATATGCCGATTACCCCGATGTTCCACGTGCACGCGTGGGGCGTCCCTTATGTCGCCACCATGATGGGTTTGAAGCAGGTGTATCCTGGACGTTATGACCCACCACAATTATTGAAGTTGTTTGTAACCGAGAAAGTCACCTTCTCCCATTGCGTACCCACTATCTTACAAATGGTATTAAGTAGTGAGAAAGCCAAAGCCATCGACTTCAGTGGTTGGCAGGTATTGTTGGGCGGCAGTGCACTCACGGAGGGCTTGGCGAAAGCAGCTCTTGAGCGTGGTATCCAAGTCTATACTGGTTACGGCATGTCGGAAACTTGTCCATTGTTGAGTACCACTTGGTTACCTCTGGAGTCCGCCGACTTGTCGCTCGAAGAACACGTTCGTATCCGCACCAAAGCGGGCAAGCCAGTACCTTTTGTCGATATGCGAATTATTGACAGCAAGGGTCGTTTCCTGCCCCACAATGGCGAGGATATGGGCGAAGTGGTCGTGCGCACACCATGGTTGACCCAAGGTTATTTGAACGAGCCAGAGAAAGGCGCAGAGCTGTGGGAAAATGGCTGGTTACACACCGGTGATGTAGGTTCGATTGATAGTGGTTACACACTGCAAATCAAAGACCGCATCAAAGACGTGATTAAAACTGGTGGTGAGTGGGTGTCGTCACTCGATATTGAAAATCTGATCTCACAACATCCAGATATTGAGCTTGCCGCTGTCGTGGGCTTGCCTGATGACGAGTGGGGCGAGCGGCCACACGCCATGCTGACCGTAAAAGGTGGCGCACAACTTGATCAAGAGGCGGTGGCGAAGCATTTACAGCCATTTATTGATGAAGGCGTGATTGAAAAATGGGCCATACCTGACACGGTCAGTGTGGTCGATGATTTACCACGCACCAGTGTCGGCAAAATTGACAAAAAGGTCATTCGCCAACAACTGCAGAAGTAATTACTTGAATAAATGTTGATTTGTTGAGCGAGCGTTCACCAGCTTTAGTTGAGCACGAGAAGCTATTTCTGTTAACCTGAACGCTCGCTCAGTGAGAAAACTTGAGAGTAGAACGTGTCGAGACTAGTTTGGCCTATGATTGTCGTCATTTTACTGCACACCTTTTTTACGTGTGCGGTTGCGGCTGGGCATTCAACAGACGGAGAGCATACGTACGACTATTCTTTTCACGAGCATTCTCACAACGATACAAATGAAAACATCCTCGATAACATTGAGGGCTCTGATCACGAGCATAATTTTCATGCCCACGTTAGTTGTATCACTGGTTATTCAATCACGTTTCAGAATTCATATGGTCCCACACTCGCTATCGCTCATATCGACACATCGTTCGTAAGTAAGACTAACCAACCACCGGTTCCCCCACCAAACGCATAATCATCACCCTGAAGTAGTGTGCTGTAGGCACAATAAATTAATCATGGAGATGAATCATGAAATTATTGAATTTCGTGATTGCAGCGATGGTGTTCATTCAATTGACTCCCAGTGCTGTAATTGCAAGCGAACTCACTTTGCGTGAAGCCCTTCAAAGGTCAATCCAAAGTAGTCCGTCGTTACAAAAATATCCTTATCAACAGAGAATGGCTGAAGCGCAAAAATTACAAGCGTCGCTGCGACCTAATCCAACGGTTGGAGTGGAACTTGAGAACATTAATTTAAGTGGAGCCAATTCAGGAGTTGATGCTATACAAGCTACGTTGTCATTCAGTCAATTAGTTGAGCTGGGCGGAAAAAGAGAGCAACGATTGGCTTTCGCCTCAGCCCAAGAACGCCAGATTAATGCCGAGTTCCAATACACAAAAATCTCAGTACTTGCAGAAACGACTGAGCGCTTTTACAACGTTTTGCGGCTACAAGAAATTGCCACTTGGAATCAACTCCAACAGAAACGAATTGCTGATGCATTAGTAATTGCTGAGGATAGGATCAAGGCTGGTGTTGCACCCTCTTCCGAGTTGACGCGAATTCGTCTGCAACAAAGTCAATTAATTGCGGACTATGACGAAATTCGCGGTCATCTAACCGAAGCTATCACGAAACTGAGCGCCATGTGGGCAACAGAACCTGACTTCGTTGAAGTTCAAGGTAAACTCCCTCAACGCATTCAATTACCCACCAAAGCGAAGGTCGACACGGCAGTGAACGAGGCGCCCGAATATCTGCGCTTGTTAGATTCAGAACGACTTTTAGCGGCCAAAGCGAGTGCAATAGAGTCAGCGTCGACTGCCGATCTTACGCTCGGATTTGGCGTTCGCTATAACAATGAGTTCGATGAATCAGGATTGGTCTTTCAAGCGTCGATGCCGCTTCAGCTCACGAATCCTAATTTAGGCGTAATTCAATCAAATAAGGCCGAACGTGAATTGATTTTGATGCAACAGCGTGTCGTCCGGGAGCAATTGCGAATGCAAGCTAGAGCTATTCATGCTCGTCTGCAAACGAACTACACATATCTAGAGGATATTCAGGAGCAGCTATTGCCGTTAGCACAACAGCTAAATCGTGAAACGAGAGCTGGATACATGACAGGCATTCATAGTTTGCTTGTGGTGCTTGATGCGCAGCAAGAATTAGCACAACTGGAATATGAACAAATCACCCGTCGTCACGCCATGTACCAAGATATTCTTGAACTTGAGCGAATGACTGGCCAAGTATTTTTGGAATCAGCGCTATGACTAATAAACATTCTTTTTTATTAATTGCTTTAATCATTTTTATTTGGGCATTTTCACAATCGAGTATTGCAAGTACAGGTGAAGAACATCAACACAGTGAAGTCACGATAGAAGGCCCGAATGGAGGTAAGTTGTTAAGTGACGATGGATTTGCTGTAGAGATCACCATTTTTGAATCCGGGATCCCGCCAGAAATGCGCGTTTATGCATATTACCAAGGTGAGATATTGCAACCCGATCAGATCGAGTTAGATATAAAGTTGCACCGTCTTGGCGATGTGACTGACGCTCTTTCATTCACTACTGAAAAAGATTATTTGGTCAGTAATGAAGTTGTTGTAGAGCCTCATTCGTATGAGGTCTCAGTAACTGCTAGCTATCGTGGTCAGAAAAGTTCGTGGCACTATGAAGCGTTTGAGGGCAGAACAAGTTTATCCAATCGTGTCATTGAGAAAGCAGGCATCTTGGTTGAAGACGCGAGCGCTAAAACGTTAAATTTTAAGGAACGATTATTCGGTGTTATTGCACCGGTCAACCAAAAAATTGCGCATATCCAAGCAACTTATTCAGGGAAGATTGCAGATATATTCGTCGATGTTGGCGATCAAGTTTCAGCTGGCCAAACGTTAGCACGTATTATCAATTCCGCCAGCGGAGTGAGCTACGATGTAGTCAGTCCAATAGCTGGAGAGGTTACGGATCGGTTCATGAATGCCGGAGAAATAGCAACAGACAAAGCTATTTTTGAAATCGTTGACTTGTCTAGTGTCTGGGTAGAGCTATCGGCATTTCCTGAAAATATCGAAAAGCTCAAAGTTGGCCAGAAGGCCAAAGTCTTTGACCTACACCAACATGAGAGCGTAACTGGAGAAATCATCTATATAGCGCCGCAAATGACTGGTGGACACATAGCACGAGCCCGGGTTCTGATTGAAAACCCGTCAGGGCACTGGCGTCCCGGGATGCATGTGCAGGCCGATGTAAGTATCAGTCAAAAGAACGTGGACCTAGCAGTACGGAAGGACGCTGTGCAGACGTTTCGCGGTATGCCTGTGGTATTTGCTCGATACGGAAATACTTTCGAGGTTCGCATGGTTGAACTCGGTGAGAGTGATGGCGAATATATTGAAGTGACAGGCGGTTTAGTACCAAACACTCCTTATGTTTATGGAAATAGCTTCATCTTGAAAGCGGATGTCTTGAAAGATGGCGCAAGCCACGATCATTAGGAGGCGACATTATGATAAACGCATTAATTCGATTCGCTATTGAAAGACGTTGGCTGATTATTGCCGCGACGCTTTTTACGGCAGGTATAGGTATATACAGTGTTACTCAACTCCCCATTGATGCAGTACCCGACATTACTAATGTGCAGGTACAAATCAACACTGAAGCTCCTGGTTATTCGCCATTAGAAACTGAACAACGCATTACTTATGCGGTTGAGAATGCAATGGCAGGTATTCCGGAGTTGGATTACACCCGCTCAATCTCACGCTATGGTCTGTCTCAAGTCACTGTAGTGTTTGAAGAAGGCACAGATATCTTTTGGGCTAGGCAACAAATAAGTGAACGGCTACAGAGTGTTCGTGGTGAATTGCCTGAAGGCATCGAACCAGCTTTAGGCCCTATTGCTAGTGGCTTGGGAGAGATATTTACTTACATAGTTAGAGCGGAGCCTGATGCTCGGGATGAGAACGGTCAACCCTACACATCGGAGTCGTTGCGCACGCTGCAAGATTGGGTAATACGACCACAATTGGTGAAGGTTCGGGGTGTTACTGAGATCAATACAGTGGGTGGCTATGAGCGTGAATATCAGGTAGCACCAGAGCCCGGCAAGCTGATTGCTTATAAAGTGACCTTAGAAGATGTCTTTACGGCTCTTCAACTGAATAACGAGAACGCCGGAGCTGGATACATTGAACGCAACGGAGAACAATGGTTAGTGCGCTCGCCGGGACAATTGAAAACGCTACAAGACATTGAAAATGTAGTCATCGCGAAACGCGATGATGCACCTGTGCGGATAAAAGATGTAGCTGAAGTAAAGTATGGTAAGGAGCTTCGTACGGGAGCAGCAACATCAAATGGTCGAGAGGTGGTACTGGGCACAGCAATGATGTTAATTGGCGAGAATAGTCGCATCGTTTCTGAGGCTGTGGCGGCGCGATTGAAAGATGTTCAGTTAAGCCTGCCTGACGGAGTAGTCGTTGAGCCTGTGTACAATCGGACTAATTTAGTTGAGAAGACTATCGCAACCGTCGAAAAGAACCTCTTCGAGGGGGCAGTATTAGTTATCGTCGTACTTTTCTTACTACTAGGAAATGTCCGAGCGGCTCTAATTACCGCTCTCGTTATTCCTCTCAGCATGCTTTTTGCAATCACGGGTATGACCGCTAATCGAGTTTCCGGGAATCTAATGAGCCTAGGAGCGATCGATTTTGGGATCATCGTCGATGGTGCTGTCATAGTGGTAGAAAATGCTCTACGTCGACTGGGCTTAGCGCAACAGAGATTGAATCGAATCCTGACCACGAAGGAGAGGTTATCGGAAGTATTTGATAGTACCCGAGAAGTATTTAATCCTGCTGTTTTCGGTGTGCTAATTATTATGTTGGTCTACTTGCCGATATTTGCGTTAAGCGGTGTTGAGGGGAAGATGTTTCACCCAATGGCGTTCACTGTGGTGTTCGCCCTGCTTGGGGCGCTCATATTTTCAATGACCTTTGTACCTGCTGCGATCGCAATTTTTGTCACAGGTAAGGTCAGTCATCAAGAAAATCGAATAATGCGCGGGGCGAGAAGCGTATACGAACCACTCCTGACGTTTTCTCTTAAAAAACCGCTGTTAGTGATACTTGTCGCACTCAGTATATTTATTGTCGCCCTTTATCAGGCCACCAGAATGGGAGCCGAGTTCTTACCCCAGTTAGATGAGGGGGATATTGCTATGCATGCATTGCGGATCCCCGGCACGGGATTGCAGCAGTCTGTCGAGATGCAATTACAACTTGAGGAAGAGATTGCCAAGTTTGATGAGGTAGCACGTGTATTTTCTAAAATCGGCACTCCTGATGTCGCGACTGATCCTATGCCCCCGAGTGTGGCAGATACCTTCGTTATCCTAAAACCGAGGGAGCAATGGAGTGACCAATCGAGAACGAAAGAAGATCTCATCGCTGACCTGCGTTCGACAGTTGAACAGATTCCGGGCAACAAATATGAATTCACCCAGCCCATCGAAATGCGTTTTAACGAGCTTATCGCAGGTGTTCGTGCAGATTTAGCAGTGCGTATCTATGGCGATGACTTGGACCAGCTCAAAGTATTGGGAGATGTAGCAGTCTCTATCATTAACGATGTGGAAGGTGCAGCAGACGTTCGAGCGGAGCAAATGACAGGATTACCAACACTCTCAGTTACGCCGCAGCGTGATCATCTTGCTCTATTGGGGCTGACGGTCACTGATGTGCAGCGTTCAGTGCAGAGTGCCGTGGGCGGTATTCCGGCAGGCGTCATCTACGAGGGTGACAAGCGTTTTCGATTGATGTTGCGGTTGAACGATGCATGGCGTGCGGACATTGAAACGCTGCGGATGTTACCGGTATCAGTTCCTGCTGCGAGTAACCCTGAACTCCAATTTGTGCCACTTGGAGAAATAGCCACTATTGAGCTTACAGAAGGGCCTAATCAAATAAACCGCGAAAGCGGCAAACGAAATATGATTGTGAGCGCAAATGTGGTTGATCGTGACCTCGGATCTTTTGTGGCTGATATTCGACAGCAGTTAGAGACTGAATTACCGCTGCCTGCCGGTTATTGGATTGACTATGGCGGTACTTTTGAGCAACTTCAGTCTGCTTCTAAGCGCTTATCTATAGTAGTCCCATTGACGCTATTGTTGATTTTGGGTTTGCTTTACAGCGCGTTTAATTCACTGACGAATGCATTAATCATTTTTACAGGTGTACCACTTGCACTCACGGGAGGCATTTTGGCCTTATTATTCCGTGGGATGCCACTTTCGATATCAGCTGCGGTAGGCTTTATCGCGCTATCGGGTGTTGCTGTTCTCAATGGTGTAGTGATGTTGTCGTTCATTCAACAACTAAGAGATGAGGGGAAATCCCTGTTTGATGCAGTATTCGATGGTGCAAGAAATCGCTTACGACCTGTTTTAATGACTGCATTGGTAGCTAGTCTCGGCTTTGTTCCGATGGCGTTGAATACAGGGACTGGTGCTGAAGTACAAAGACCACTGGCAACGGTAGTGATTGGAGGGATTATTTCATCGACATTACTGACGTTGGTAGTGCTGCCAGCTTTATATGTGATGGTTAATCGGTTTCGTTTGAGGAAGTAAGACGGAACTGATTAGGTAAAATAAAACCGCTCTAATTCAGAGCGGTTATATTTTTGAACTTTTTTACTGCTGGGCGGCGTAGTCAACCACCCAGTTGATGTAGAGTTCTGTACCCGTTTTCAGCGCTGCTTCATCGGCGAAGAAGAACGGTGAGTGGTTGCTCGGCGCTTCGGCTGGATTTTGCCCTTCTGGCGTAATACCGAGGAATACAAACAGTCCCGGTGTTTCAAGTGCGTAGAAGCTAAAATCTTCCGCACCGGTCACCAATGGATTCACCTTCACGTTTTCCGCACCCGCTACTTTCTCAATGGTCGGCAACATCATCCGCGTTAATTCCGGGTTGTTCACGGTGACCGGATAGCCTTCGTCAATATGTACGTGCGCTTCTGCACCACTGGCAGCAGCTGTGTGTTCCGCAGTGCGTTTTAAATCGGCGAAGATCTGTTGGCGGTTATCCATATCAAAGTTACGGATTGTTCCTTCCAGATAAACTTCATCAGGAATGATGTTGTTGCGCACGCCACCTTCGACAATACCGAAGCTCAATACTGCTGGCGCTTTGGTGATATCAATTTGACGGCTAACAATACTCTGGGTGTTGGCAATGATTTGGCCTGCGGCAACAATCGGGTCGACTCCACCCCACGGGCGCGAACCATGAGTTTGGCGACCTTTGATGTTGATTTCGAAGCGGTCCGATGATGCCATTAATGGACCTTCGCGATAGCCAATGGTGCCGGTATTGCCTGCCGACCAGACATGAATCCCAAATACAGCTTCCGGCTTAGCATCAGCAAATAAACCTTCTTCCAGCATGAGTTCTGCACCGCCCTCTTCACCAACTGGCGCACCCTCTTCAGCGGGTTGGAAAATGAACATAACAGAGCCGGCTAGGTCATCCTGCATTGCTACTAATTGCTCGGCAGCTCCCATTAACATCGCGATGTGCAAGTCGTGTCCACACGCATGCATGACACCGACTTCTTCACCACGATATTCGGACACTGCGGTTGATTTGAACGGCACATCTGTTTTTTCAACTACGGGTAGTGCATCCATGTCAGCACGTAACGCAACCAGAGGCCCAGGCTTGCCGCCTTTCAAAATCGCCACGACGCCGGTGTGAGCGACTCCGGTTTGTACCTCTAACCCCAAACTTTCCAAGTGTTCCGCGACTTTTGCGGAAGTACGAAATTCGCGGTTACTGAGTTCTGGATGTTCATGAAAATCGCGGCGCCATTCGATCACTTTCTGTTCGAGTTCAGCGGAAATGGTAACAGGCTCTTGCGCCTGAGCCGGAAGTGAGAGACCCGCGATGAGACTCGCAGTAACAAGTGACAATCGAAACATGAAACACCTCGTTGTGATGGAGTTAGGGTGATATCGCAAGAAGTCAGTATGGCAAGGGGCGCAGAAATCGGCAACTATTCGTCAGTCGGGTCTGTTTGGAGCGGATCAGGTAGTTCGCTGAATAAACCATAGTTAGGCAAAGGGGCTTTGATAGAAAACGATTCTCCGGCGTAATCGAACTGAAGTTGCCAAGCATGCAAGTGCAGATAGTCGGCTACTTCGCCGCCATAACGTGTATCACCGCAAATAGGCGCGCCAATACTTTTCAGCGCAACCCGCAGTTGATGCGTTTTACCAGTTTCCGGATGCAGTACGTAATATCGGTAGCCCGGTTTGAGGGAATAGCTGAAAAAGCGTGTGACCGCAGGATTCTCTTGCGTGTGCAATAAACGCCAGTTGCCGCGTCTTGCATTCGCCATGTCACCTTTAATCAAACCCTGCTTCTTGTTCGGTTTCCCCGCCGCAATGGCTAGGTAAGTTTTGCGGATAGCCCGGCGAGCAAATAGCTCTGAGAGGGCTGCTGCTGAAGCGCTAGAGCGGGCAACAAGTAATGCGCCTGAGGTCGGTGTATCCAGTCGGTGTACGGGAAATAACGTCTCGTTCAATTGCTCGGCGAGTTGGGTAACAATGCCAGCCTCGTGATCATTGGCGTGCATGGGTGCACCCGCTGGCTTATTCAGGATATAAAAGTCAGGATGGCGAAAGACTAGGGATAACTCACGCATATCGTTATACTTCCCTGATAAATAGATCATGACAGAAAGGAACCTGCACCCTATGTCACCTGAGCGCCTTGCGCGAATCAATCAATTACTGGATGCTCGCCAGCCCGATCTTACACTGTGTCTGGAAAGTGTGCACAAAAACCACAATTTATCGGCTGTGATCCGCACTGCTGATGCGGTCGGTATCCATGAAATTCATGCGGTATGGTACGACAAGCGAGGCAAGTTATCTCGTGGGACTGCCGTGGGCAGTCAAAAATGGGTCAAGGTAAACCACTACACTGAGCTTGCCACCGCAATTGAGGCGTTAAAAGCACTGAAAATGCAGGTCCTAGTAACGAATTTATCGGAAAATGCAGTCGATTTCCGTGCTATTGACTACACCAAGCCTACCGCCATTATCATGGGCCAAGAGCGCTTTGGTGTGACAGCAGAGGCACTCGCGTTGGCCGACCAAGAAATTGTGATCCCAATGGTGGGTATGGCGGAGTCGTTGAATGTTTCTGTAGCGGCATCCATTGTGCTGTATGAAGCACAACGACAGCGCGTAAATGCGGGTCTTTATGAGCAACCGCGGCTCGCCGAATCGGAGCGCCAACGCGTTCTGTTTGAGGGCGGTCATCCGCTTTTTGCACGCATTTGTAAGCAACGTAACATTCCTTATCCAGCCATTGCGGAAGACGGCCAAATTGTTGCCGACGAGGCGTGGTGGCGGCTCATGCGAACGGGGCAGTCGGCATGAACGGCGCATTGCACCGTATTCCACTCAACACGCTCAAAGGTGTTGGTCCCAAGCTGCAAGAGCGCTTAGCTAAGCTCGGGCTGGAATCGGTGCAAGATGTGCTGCTGCATCTGCCGCTGCGCTATGAAGATCGCTCCCGCATTTATCCTATTGCAGCACTACAAACGGGAACCGCAGCGACCGTGATTGCTGAGGTGATCAAGGCTGAGGTGCTGTATGGCAAGCGCCGCATGCTGCGCGTACGAGTAAAAGATGCGAGCGCGGTGCTGAATCTGGTGTTTTTTCAATTCAGCGCAGCGCAACTGAAACAGTTTGAGCAGGGTACTCGCTTGCAATTGTTTGGCGAAGCGCGGCGCGGTATCAATGGGTTGGACATGATCCACCCAGAATACAAAGTGCTTGCGGCTGACGCAGTGGCTCCCGAATTTGCGGAAGAGTCGTTGACGCCTGTCTACCCAATGACTGAGGGTGTGCAGCAAGCCACGTTACGCAAACTCAGTGAGCAAGCGTTGAGTTATCTGAATCCCACGGCATTAGAAGAACTATTGCCGTCAGCACTACAACCGGAGGGGATGTCGCTCGAAGCGGCGATTCGCACGCTACATCGCCCACCGTTAGATGCCAGTCTCGAACAACTACAGGCAGGTACACATCCTGCACAGACGCGCTTAGCAACCGAAGAATTACTGGCTCATCAACTGAGCCTGCTCAAGTTGCGAGCGTTGAAACAATCCCATCAAGCCCGCAGCTTGATCCCCAATGTTGCGCTACAACAGCGCTTTTTGAGTCAACTCCCGTTCGAGCCCACGGCAGCACAAAGACGCGTTGTGCAAGAAATACAGCAGGATTTAGCGGCGGATATTCCCATGATGCGCTTGGTACAAGGTGATGTCGGTTCGGGTAAAACGTTGGTTGCTGCGCTAAGTGCGTTGACCGTGATTGGACAGGGTTATCAAGTGGCACTCATGGCGCCCACTGAAATACTCGCCGAGCAACATGCGCTCACTTTCCGGCAGTGGCTGGAGCCGCTTGGGATTGGAGTCGGCTGGTTAGCCGGTAAGCAAAAAGCCAAAGAGCGACAAGAGAATTTAGCGGCGATCAAAGCCGGCCAAGTGCAGTTTGTAGTGGGTACGCATGCGTTGTTTCAAACTGAGGTCAACTATCATAATTTGGCGCTGGTGATCATTGATGAACAGCATCGCTTCGGTGTGCATCAGCGGCTTGAACTGCGCCAAAAAGGCGTCGACCAAGGTTATCAACCGCATCAACTGATCATGACCGCAACACCTATCCCCCGCACGCTAGCAATGACTGCCTATGCCGATCTGTCGACCTCAGTAATTGACGAATTGCCGCCGGGGCGGACGCCAGTTACTACAGTGGCGATACCCGATACGCGTCGTGACCAAGTGATCCAACGAGTGCATCAAGTGTGTAAAGAAGAGGGCCGCCAAGCCTATTGGGTTTGTACGCTGATTGAAGAATCCGAAGCATTGCAGTGCCAAGCCGCAGAAGATACTGCATCGCAACTGGCGGAAGCGCTCCCAGACTTGCGGATTGGGCTGGTTCATGGGCGGCTGAAAAGTACCGAAAAAGAAGCTGTGATGACAGCCTTTAAAGGGCATGAGCTCGATTTGCTCGTCGCCACAACAGTCATAGAAGTGGGTGTTGATGTACCCAATGCGAGCTTGATGATTATCGAAAATCCAGAACGTCTCGGGTTAGCGCAGCTTCATCAATTGCGAGGGCGAGTCGGACGCGGAGCAGTGGCGAGTCACTGCGTGTTGTTGTACCACGCGCCGCTGTCGAAGACTGCCACCCAACGTCTGAGCGTGTTGCGAGATAGCAATGACGGCTTTGTGATAGCGCAGCGAGATCTAGAGTTGCGTGGTCCGGGTGAGTTGCTTGGTCAGAAGCAAACCGGTTTAACTGATATGAAAGTGGCTGATTTATTGAAACACAGCCATTTATTGAACGATGTACAGGCGCTTGCACAGCAAATTTGGCAAGACTACCCGCAGACAGCAGACGCATTGATTCAGCGCTGGCTCCCGCGGCGCGATCACTACGCCCAAGCGTAAAAATGCAGTACACTACCAAGCAATTCTCGACGCAGTAAAGATGAAGGCATCCGTATGAGCAAGTCCAAAGACACCATCGACTTCGGTTACCAGCAGGTCGACAAAGAGGCCAAACAAGGCTTAGTCGCTAACGTATTCAATTCGGTGGCGAAAAAATATGACGTGATGAATGATGTCATGTCATTTGGCATTCATCGGTTGTGGAAGCGCTATACCATTGACTGCAGTGGTGTTCGCAGCGGCATGAAGGTACTCGATTTGGCTGGTGGTACCGGTGATTTAACCGCGCAATTTTCTCGCCGCGTAGGTCCCACGGGTGAAGTGGTGTTGGCAGATATCAATGAAGCCATGCTCGAAGTTGGGAAAGACAAGCTGCGTAATTTGGGCATTGTTAGTAACGTGAGTTATCAGCAAGCCAACGCTGAAGAGCTCCCGTTTGAAGATGATACCTTCGACATTATTACCATTGCCTTTGGTCTGCGGAATGTCACTGATAAGCAAAAGGCGTTGGAATCCATGCATCGCGTGTTGAAGCCGGGTGGTCGTTTGTTGGTGCTAGAGTTTTCCAAGCCAGAACCGCCGATGCTGTCACAGATGTATGATTTCTACTCCTTCAATATCCTCCCCAAAATGGGTCAAGTGATTGCTGGCGATGCTGAAAGCTATCAGTATCTAGCTGAGTCCATACGCATGCATCCTGATCAAGAAACATTGAAGGGGATGATGGAAACCGCGGGCTATGAGAACGTGACTTATACCAACTTGACGGGCGGCATTGTTGCCTTGCACCGAGGATTTAAATTCTAATGTTGTGGACCGTGTTACCCACTAGCGCTGCTGAAGCTCTGCTCAATCATATTCTGCAATTGGATGCTGCTACACCAAGCCGTCTTGCGCCATTGGTGGGCAAACGCCTGCGGGTAACCTTGAAAGAATTTGGTGCACCACTCACGGTCACCGTAACCAGCGATGGTTTTAATTTAAGTTGGGTCGATTCGGATCCAGTCGAGTGTCATATCGTCACGCGTCTGGCTGTGCTTCCCGAATTGCGTGATAGCGCCAACATTACGCGGTTGATTAAGGCCGATGCTCTGGATATCGAGGGCGACCCCATGCTCGCGCAAGCGCTGAGCAAAGCAGTGACCGAATTGGATGTAGATTGGCCGGAAGTACTCTCACAACGCATTGGCGATGTACCTGCGCAAATGCTGCTGCAATTTTGGCAGCGCAGTGAGAGCTGGTTACAGCAGTTCCACGCCGATCAAAAGCAGTGGGTACGCGACGCTATTATTGAAGAAAAGCAGTTAGCACCGAGTCGCACCGAATTTGAGATATTTCGTGCGGATGTCCAGCAGTTGCGTGCGCAACTGGACCGGCTGGAACGCTCACTTAAACAGTTACAACGGGGTTAGGCAATGCGAATTCAACGGTTGTATCTCATTACCAAAACCTTTTTAAGTTATGGTTTAGACCAACTGATTCCTGCGAAGTGGCTCCCTTGGTCGATCCGCGTTTTGCGTTATTTGTTGTTCTGGATGCCGAATCGGCACCGTGACAAATCAGCTGGCGTGCGATTACGTCTCGCATTGGAGTCATTGGGACCGGTTTGGATTAAGTTTGGCCAAATGCTGTCGACCCGTCGTGACTTGCTAGATCCTGAAATCGCCAATGAGTTGGCGAAGCTGCAAGATAAAGTAAAACCTTTCCCTGGTGAGCAGGCCCAAGCGTTGATTGAACGTGCACTGGATATTCAATCCATCCACGATGAATTTGATAACTTCGTGGTCACGCCGCTGGCTTCGGCATCGATTGCTCAAGTACACACGGCAACTTTGAAACATGGGCCCGATGCTGGGCAAGACATTGTCATCAAAGTTATCCGACCGGATATTCGCAAGGCGATTGATGCTGATTTAAAACTGATGGATACATTGGCGTCGGTGTTAGCCAAGCACTTACCCGATGGGCGCCGACTGAAGCCACGTGAAGTGGTGAAGGAATATCGAAAAACACTTCTCGACGAGCTCGATCTACTGCGCGAAGCAGCCAATGCAATGCAACTGCGCCGCAACTTCGAAGATTCAGACCTACTTTATATTCCAACGGTGTATAGCGATTACTCGCGTTTATCCGTCATGGTGATGGAGCGCATCGACGGTATTCCAGTGAGCGATGTCGAGACGCTGCATGCCCTTGGAGTAAATATGCAATTGCTGGCTGAGCGTGGCGTTGAAGTATTCTTCACGCAAGTGTTTCGTGACAGCTTCTTCCATGCCGACATGCACCCCGGCAATATTTTTGTCAGTCGTGAGAATCCAGATGACCCGAAATATCTCGGTATCGACTTCGGTATTGTGGGTACATTGAATCGCGAAGATAAACGCTATTTGGCAGAAAACTTTCTCGCATTTTTCAATCGTGACTACCGCAAAGTGGCGGAGCTACATGTTGATTCCGGCTGGGTACCTGCGCACATTAATATTGAAGAGTTTGAATCGGCGATACGCACGGTTTGCGAACCGATTTTCAATAAGCCGCTGGCAGATATCTCATTCGGTCATGTGCTGGTGAACCTATTCAATACGGCGCGCCGCTTTGAGATGGAAGTGCAGCCGCAGTTAGTGCTGCTGCAAAAAACGTTGCTGTATGTTGAAGGCTTAGGGCGTACTTTGTATCCACAATTGGATTTATGGAAAACCGCTAAGCCATTCCTCGAGCGCTGGATGAAAGAACAGTTAGGTTGGCGTGCCGTGTTGCGTTCGGTCAAAGAGAACGCGCCATTCTGGGCCGAAAAATTGCCAGAAATGCCGACTTTGTTGTACGACTATTTGCGCACGCAGCGTGAGCAGCAACAGTGGCAACGTTCTGCATTAGCTGAGTTTCAGGCCCATCAGCAACGTTTTGCCCAGCGGGTATGGTACGGTGCCATTACTGCCGCATTGATCGTTAGCACGAGCCTATTTTACGCAACCGAGCAGAGTCCTTGGTTAACAGGATGCAGTGCACTTGCGCTAGTATTCAGTGGTATACTCGGCTGGCAGCGCGGGCGACGTTCCCGTTAACCAGCAACATATAAACCGAATTGAGAACAAGTTATGGCACCTAGTATTTGGCAATTACTGATCGTTTTGGTCATTATCGTGCTGATTTTTGGCACCAAACGTTTGCGCAACATCGGCAGTGATCTTGGCTCCGCGGTAAAAGGTTTCAAGAAATCGTCAACTGACGATGAGCAAGACCAAAGCGCAAAGAAAGAACTTCCGGAAGACCGCAAGGATAATTAAGCAATGTTTGATATCGGCTTCTGGGAGCTGATCCTCATTGCGGTCATCGGGCTCATCGTGTTGGGCCCGGAACGACTTCCCCATGCATTGCGTGCTATGCAGCGTGCCGTCTCTGGCGTGCGGTCTTACAGTACCCGCATGCAAGCCGAGCTCAATCATGAATTGAGAATCAAAGAACTTCATGATCATCTGAAACAAGCTGAGCAAGGTGACCTCGAAAAATTATCACCTGAATTACAGCGCTCGATAGCTGAATTGCAGCAGGCGGCATCACAAGTGCAACGTCCCTACGCTAAGAAGCCTGATTCCGATGAGTAATTCGCCACTCCTCGACCATTTACTGGAACTCCGCAAGCGACTCTTGCGTGGACTCCTGATCGTGCTCGCGGTATTTCTAGCACTTGCCGCCTTTGCCAATGATTTGTACTCAGCCGTTGCTGCACCCATGTTGGCAAGTTTGCCGCAGGGCTCAAGTATGATCGCAACTGACGTTGCAACGCCGTTTTTCACGCCTTTTAAACTCGCTTTAGTCGCCGCCATTGTACTGTCGGCGCCGCTGTTGCTTTGGCAAGTATGGGCGTTTATCGCACCGGGCTTGTATCGCCGCGAAAAGCGCTTAGTGCTGCCGCTGATGCTCAGCAGTACGCTGCTATTTTATGCTGGTATCGCCTTTGCCTACTTTATTGTGCTGCCGCTGGCCCTGAATTTTTTAGCTGGCGCTGCGCCTGAAGGCGTACAAGTGGCCACCGATATCGCGCGTTATTTAGACTTCGTACTCGCTATTTTCTTAGCGTTTGGCATTGCTTTTGAGACACCCGTTGCAATCATTTTGCTCTGTTGGAGTGGGGTAACCAGTGTTCAGGCGTTGCGTCAAAAGCGTCCTTATGTCATTGTCGGAGCATTTGTTGTGGGGATGTTCTTAACACCCCCTGATGTAATCTCCCAAACACTTTTAGCGATTCCAATGTGGTTGCTTTTTGAACTTGGAGTCGTGATCGCTGGTCTATATCAGCGTCCACAACCAAATGCAGAACAGGATTAAGACATCATGGTAAAACGTGTATCACTCAGCAGCGTAATTGGCAGTACTGCTGTGGCAGCTTGCTTCACTGTTGCAGCGCAAGCGCAAAGCGTGAGTTCTGAACAGTTAGCTGTGTGCGCGCAAATCGAAAACCCGTTACAGCGGCTCGTTTGTTTTGACAAACTGGCAGCTGGAGACCAGGTTAGTGCAACAGAACAGCAAACTGCTACACGAACTCCTGAAGACCGCTTCGGTAAAGAATACAAAGAAGAGAATCGCGTTGAAGATGACATGATGTACGTGTCTATTGCGGAGAAGTCTCAAGATCCATATGGTCGCTGGATTATTGTGTTGACCAATGGGCAAAAATGGAAGCAAATGGACAGTACGTCCTATCAAATGCCGAACGATGCGGAGTACTTTATTGAACGCGGTGTGTTAAATAGCTTCTATTTAGGGCGTACCGACATCAACAAACGTATTCGTGTTCAACGCGCTGACTAATGATGCGTTGGTTCGACAGCGGCGCTAATCTGACGAACGGCAAACTCGTTCATCAGCTCGAAGACTACATTGCAGCAGCGCTGCAAGCCGGTGTAGAACAAATTTTAGTGATTGGGACCGACGTTCGACATAGTCGCGAAGCACTCGCGCTGTGTGATCGGTATCCCGAACAACTCCTTGCCACGGTTGGTGTACATCCCCATGATGCAGCAACCGCTCCCCACGATTACATTGCCCAACTCCGCGAGCTTGCGCAGCATCCGGCTGCCCGCGCTATCGGAGAGTGTGGACTCGATTTTAATCGGAATTATTCGCCGCCGGACATTCAACTGAGCGTTTTTCGTGCGCAACTCGAATTGGCCGCGGAATTGCACATGCCAGTGTATCTCCATGAACGCGATGCGCATGAACCTCAAGTTGAGCTGCTGAGCGAATTTCAACAGCACATTCCGCGATTTTTAACGCATTGTTTTACGGGCGACGAAAAAGCACTTGCCAGTTACCTGAAACTTGGTTGTTATATAGGCATTACAGGTTGGGTTTGTGATGAGCGGCGTGGGCGCGATCTGCAACATTCAGTTTTGCAGATTCCGGCCGATAAGATAATGATTGAGACCGATGCGCCATTTTTGTTACCGCGTACATTGCGACCGCGACCAGCCTATAATGCGTCAGAATATCTGCCCCATATAGGCGAGTTTGTTGCGCAGTTGAGACAACAGGAAGTGAGCGAGTTCGCTGCGCAAACTTGGCAAAATAGCCAAAACTTTTTTCAAAAATAGGGATTGCATGACAGCCATTCGAACACTCTGGGCCTTGTTAGGTCTGGTGTGTCTACTTGGACTTGTTTCTGCCGCCAAGGCGGCGGTAGAAGAACCGCAAATATACTACCAACCAGAAACGGCAACGACTTCGTTCGCTCAGTTGTTGGCGAGTGAGCGTTCCTCTTGGCAGCAAATTCCACGCGGTGAAGCTGTCTCCTTTGGTTATACCCCACAAGCTTATTGGTTCAAGGTCGACGTGGCAGCCAGTCGCTCTGACCGAATCTTGTACCTCGGTTATCCGCTGCTCGACTCTGTCGATATTTATTTTGTCCAGAATGGCGCCATTATTGATCAATTGCTGGTGGGTGATAACTTGCCCTTCGCGCAGCGCCCCATCTTGAATAAAAACTTCGTGATACCCATGGCATCTCGAGCGGAGCAAACCATCTATCTGCGAGTCCGTACTGAGAGTTCGTTACGGTTTCCGTTAGAAGTTTGGCAACCCGCTGAGTTCATGCAGGCACAGCAGTACCAAGTGGCAGCAACAGGACTCTATTTCGGCTTGTTGCTCTGCATGGTGGTTTATAACTTCTTTAATTATTTGGTCACCCGTGAGTTCAGCTTCCTGAATTACTCGGCCTATACGTTGAGTATTGGCTTATTGATGGCGGGACTCGATGGCACCGGTTATCAGTATTTGTGGCCCAACTGGATTTGGTTGCAAGACCGTATCGTAACGATGATAGGTAGTGTGGTCTTCATTTTTGCCAGTTTGGTCACCGCTGGTGTGTTGCAGACTGCTCAGCGCAGTCCACGACTGCATCGCGGATTACAGCTCTTCATTGGTATCTACTCGATTACGTTTGTACTGAGTATATTTCTGCCTTACGCGACATTGATCCCTTACGTTCTCGGACTCGCAGTCACCAGTTGTATTTACTTGTTAGCAACCGGTATTTCATTGTGGACTAGAGGGCTCACCTACGCTCGTATTTATACCCTAGCGCTAGGTAGCTTGTTGTTTGCCATCACCATCAATGCCTTGGGCTATTTAGGCCTCTTTGAGTCGGTGTTTGTGCAACGTTACGCCATTATGGCGGCCTCAGCGTTTGAAGTATTGCTACTGAGCTGGGTGTTGGCTTTGCGTTTCAACGAAAGCCGAGTGGAACAGCTGGCGTTGCAAGAAAAACTAAACACGCAGTTAGAGTCTATGGTCGCGCAACGTACCGAAGAGCTTGAGCAAGTAATGGGACGCCTCCAATCTGCCAATAAAGAACTCGAGCAAAAGAGCAATGAAGATGGTTTGACCGGACTCTATAACCGGCGTTTCTTGAATCAAGAATTTAAACGAGAATTTGGCCGTGCCAAGCGCACCGGTCGAGATTTGACCTTAATGATGCTCGATATCGATCATTTCAAGCCACTGAATGACAGTTTCGGTCACCTTTGCGGTGACCAAGTGCTGGTCGAATTGGCGCGGGTTTTGGTCGGTCAATTGCAACGTGCAACCGACACTGTGTACCGGTATGGAGGCGAGGAATTTGTCATTCTATTGCCAGATACGGACGAGCATGGTGCGCGTGAAATTGCAGTGAAAATCGGTCAAGCCGTGCGTGAACATGTCTTCAAAACCGATCAAGGCGAAATGAAGATCACCATCAGTATTGGCGTTGCCATCGCTAAACCGGACATGTACGAAGAGCCTACGCAACTGCTCGCTGCTGCCGATGATGCCCTCTATCGAGCGAAGAATTCGGGGCGAGATATCGTCAAAGTGACCACCCAAATTCACCAACCCGAGCAAGCCAATTCACGCTGAATGTTGTACTATTAACAGCATATTTTCAGTTTGAACTAAATAACGAGGCGTTCCACGTGAGCTATTTCCCTATGCGGCGATTACGTCGCTTGCGTCGTCATGATTTTAGCCGTCGCTTAGTTGCCGAGAACCAGTTAACAGCGGCCGACCTAATCTATCCAGTGTTTGTATTGCCCGGCACGCAGCAGCGCGAAGCTGTCGCGTCGATGCCTGGTGTAGAGCGCTTATCGATCGATTTGCTCGTGGCCGAGTGTAAAACCATTCATGCTTTAGGCATTCCTGCGGTAGCACTGTTTCCAGTGACGCCAGCGGCTGCGAAATCACTCGCTGCGGAGGCTGCATGGGATGATGAAGGCTTGGCGCAAAGTGCGGTGCGAGCTATCAAAGAGGCAGTGCCTGAGCTTGGTGTGATTACTGACGTTGCGCTCGATCCGTTCACCAGTCATGGTCAAGACGGCATTATTGACGACGATGGCTATGTGCTGAATGACGTCACGATTGATGCGTTGGTGAAACAGGCTTTATCTCATGCTCGTGCGGGTGCTGATGTGGTCGCACCGTCCGACATGATGGACGGACGTATTGGGGCTATCCGCGAGGCATTGGAAGCGAATGGTTTCCACAACGTACAAATCATGGCGTACTCAGCCAAATACGCCTCCGCGTTCTACGGACCATTCCGCGATGCGGTCGGTTCAGCAGGAAATTTGAAAGGCGGCAATAAGAAAACCTACCAAATGGATCCTGCAAACAGCAATGAAGCCATTCATGAGGTTGCTCTGGATATTGAAGAGGGCGCTGATATGGTGATGGTGAAGCCAGGAATGCCGTATCTAGATATCGTTCGCCGGGTGAAAGACGAATTTCAGGTACCGACCTTTGCCTATCAGGTAAGTGGTGAATACGCCATGATGCAGGCTGCTATTGCCAATGGCTGGCTGGCTGAAGACGTGATTATGGAGTCGTTATTAGGATTCAAACGCGCAGGTGCGGACGGCATCCTTACCTACTTTGCGAAGTATGCGGCTGAACGGTTACAGTCGGGTCAGTAATTGAGTCATTAAACCCTCGCGTAAGGCCCCTTGCGCGAGTTCTATATGTTCCAACCGCAAGCCATCCGCTAATGCCAATAAAATCGAGAATCCACCCATAAACACGGCTTGCCGATCACGGCGAACGCCAACGTTGCCGAGTTTACGACAATGTCCTGCTTGAATACAGGCGCTGCGTACTTGTTGCAGCCAGTCGCCCTGGATGAGCGACTGCTGTTGCGAATGCAGAATATCGTGTAATGCACGAAACGTTCCCGAGGCGCCGCACACATGGTGCCAGGAATGTTGCAGAAAGGCGTCGAGTTCGGGAGCTAATTCTTGAGCCGCCGCTGCTTGCGCGGCATCGAGAGCTGCCGCGGTAATGGTACCGTCGCCAAAAAAGCGATTTTGCCAAACCACACAGCCCATATCTAAGCTTTTCAACCGGTGCGGTTGCGTGCCAGTACCCACAATCACTTCAGTGCTGGCGCCACCAATATCAAGGACGAGCATCTGCGCATTGGGCTGGGCCCGGCTTTGCGTAGCGCCTCGATAAATGAGTTCTGCTTCGCGTTCACCGGAAATAATTTCAATAGAATGACCTAAGGTCGCTTCAAACTGTCGTAACACGTCATCACGATTTGAGGCTTTGCGTAACGTTGCAGTAGCGACACATTTGACCGCTTGGTCGGGGATATCACGAAGGAGTTCAGTGAAGCTTGCTAAACAAGCAATACCGCGATGGATGGCCGCTTCGTCGAGCGTTCCATCCTCACGGAGGCCATCGGCAAGGCGAACCTTTTGTCGTTGCCGAGTTAAGACTTGATAGCCCTTTTGAGGAGTTGCTTGGGCTAGAATCAAATGAAAACTATTCGAGCCCAAGTCAATGGCAGCCAGCCTTGGCGTCCTCTGCATCTAGCGGTTTCCGCCACCGCTGCGTTGCCCGCCACGCTGACCACCGCGTTGTCCGCCACGGTTGCCGCTAGGTTTGCCACCGCGGGTGCGGCGTCGAGCTGTCGGTCGAGGTGTTTTGATATCCGTTAACAAGGCTTCCGGAGCATACTTGGTGACGGGAATGCTGTGACCAATGTAGTCCTCGATAGCTGGCAAGTTATAAACGTACTCCTCACAAGCTAATGCGATGGCTTTACCACTCGCTCCAGCGCGTCCAGTTCGACCAATACGATGCACATAGTCTTCGCAATCATCGGGCAAGTCGTAGTTATAGACGTGACTGACTTCTGGAATATGCAGACCGCGTGCGGCGACATCGGTGGCGACTAAAAAGTCCAACTCACCCTCGGTGAACTGGTCGAGAATCTTCAGTCGTTTCCGCTGCGGTACGTCACCTGTCAATAATCCGACTCGGTGTCCATCGGCTTCTAGCCATTGGAAGAGTTTGTCGCAGACATGTTTGGTATTGGCGAAGACAATCGCTTTTTCTGGCCAATCTTCTTCAATCAATGTCAGCAATAACTTCATTTTGTCTTGCTTCGACGGATAAAAGAGTTCTTCGCTGATGCGTTCGCCCGTTTTTTGCAACGGCTCGACTTCAATCTTGGTCGGCGAATTCATGTGATCGTAAGCCAGTTCTTGCACCCGCTGCGACAACGTTGCGGAGAACAATAAACTCTGCCGATCTTTAGGCTTCGGCATGCGATTAAACATGTAGCGAATGTCTTTAATAAACCCAAGGTCAAACATCCGGTCGGCTTCATCGAGTACGACAACATCAATTTTATCAAGGTCATAGATACCTTGTTTGCAATAGTCGATGAGTCGGCCTGTAGTGCCAATTAAAATATCGACACCTTCTTCTAGGGCTTGGCGTTGACTTTCGTAACCCTCGCCCCCATAAATGATGCCGAGGCGCATATCGCAGTGACTAGCCAATAATTCAGCATCGTTGGCGATCTGAATGGCAAGTTCACGCGTAGGTGCCATGATGATTGCACGTGGATAACGTTTGTCACCCTCGCGAGGTTTATTTAATAGGGTGGTAAAAGTAGCGACGAGGAAGGCCAGGGTTTTCCCGGTTCCCGTCTGTGCTTGACCAGCAACGTCTTTTCCAGTCAGGGCAACAGGCAAACTGAGAGCCTGAATAGGCGTACAGTTTTCGAAGCCGGCGTTTTGCAATGCGCTTAGTACCTGCGGATGCAGGTCGAGATCAGCAAAGCGTGTCTCTGTTAAGTGTGTTTTACTCATGGCGTAAGCATATCAGTTTGCGCTAACATTCAAAAACAGAAATAATAGCGTATCTATTATTTCACGCGAATTACAGCAGCGGAGATTATCATGAGTGACAAAATTGTTCAGCTAAGTGATGACAGTTTTGAGAACGATGTTCTCAATTCAGACAAGCCGGTATTGGTCGACTTTTGGGCCGAGTGGTGTGGACCATGTAAAATGATTGCACCAATCCTCGATGACATCGCGACGCAGTATGCCGATAAAATCACAGTGGGTAAGCTGAACGTAGACCACAATAACCAAACACCACCTAAGTATGGTATTCGTGGAATTCCGACGCTCCTGCTGTTTAAAAACGGTGAAGTTGCTGGAACCAAAGTCGGTGCGTTGTCAAAAGCGCAGCTAGCCGAGTTCCTCGACCAGAACATCTAAGATTAACGGCCAGTTTGTTTAAAAAGGTTGTTTTGTTGCGGCAAAACAACCTTTTTTGCTGAAAAACTGGACGTTTCTGTGTTTCGGTGGTACTTTTCTTTCATTAAATCTTTTCTTCAGGTTGTCAGCCTTTTGGCGACCGTGCAGTAGACTCCTAGCGTTTAACGAAATCAAACCCTAATTTCTTTTGGCCACAGATAAGTCCGTACCCTCCATATGAATCTAACTGAATTAAAAAATAAACCAGTCAATGAGCTTGTAAAACTAGCTGACGAAATGGGCCTCGAATCGATGGCTCGTATGCGCAAACAAGATATTATCTTTGCGATCCTGAAAGCACATGCAAAAAGCGGTGAAGACATTTACGGCGATGGCGTGCTTGAAATCTTGCAAGATGGCTTTGGCTTCTTGCGCTCAGCAGATTCATCGTACTTGGCTGGTCCAGACGATATCTACGTATCTCCGAGTCAGATTCGTCGCTTCAATTTGCGTACGGGTGACACGGTGTCGGGTAAAATCCGACCGCCAAAAGAGGGTGAGCGTTATTTTGCCCTGCTGAAAATTCGCGAAGTAAACTTCGACAAGCCTGAAAACTCCCGTAATAAAATCCTCTTTGAAAACCTGACGCCTTTGCACGCCGACGAGCGTTTGCGGATGGAGCGTGGGAATGGTTCAACTGAGGACATTACGGCACGAGTCCTCGACTTAGCATCACCCATTGGGAAAGGCCAACGTGGCTTGATTGTTGCGCCACCCAAAGCAGGTAAAACCTTATTGCTGCAGAATATTGCACAATCGATTGCTGCCAATCATCCAGATTGCGTACTGATGGTCCTGCTGATTGATGAGCGTCCAGAAGAAGTAACTGAAATGCACCGGTTGGTAAAAGGTGAAGTTATTGCCTCGACCTTTGACGAGCCAGCTAGCCGTCACGTGCAAGTGGCCGAAATGGTCATCGATAAAGCAAAACGCTTGGTCGAACATAAGAAAGACGTGGTCATCTTATTGGATTCCATTACGCGTCTAGCGCGTGCTTACAACACCGTCATTCCAAGCTCAGGCAAGGTTTTAACTGGTGGTGTTGATGCCAACGCGTTGCATAAACCGAAGCGTTTCTTTGGTGCAGCACGAAATGTTGAAGAGGGTGGCAGTTTGACGATTATTGCTACCGCATTGATCGACACCGGTTCGAAAATGGATGAAGTGATTTACGAAGAATTCAAGGGAACAGGCAACATGGAGTTGCACTTGAATCGTAAGATTGCTGAGAAGCGAGTTTTCCCAGCTATCGACTTTAATCGCTCGGGTACGCGTCGTGAAGAATTGCTGACCACCCAAGAAGAACTCCAGAAAATGTGGATTCTACGGAAGATTGTTCATCCAATGGGTGAAACCGAAGCGATGGAATTCTTGATCGATAAGCTGCAAATGACGAAAACGAATGATGAATTCTTTGAAGCGATGAAGCGCCAGAAGAGCTAATCGATAGTTCGCATTAACAGGGAGCATTGACAGCGTCGATGCTCCTTTTCCTCTCCAATCTACCTTTCCTTGTGCGATATCCGCTAATTTCCCTTGCGTCTTACGTCAACTATCATTAATACTTGTTATTAATTTATTAGTTTGTAGCACAGGGAAATAAGCATATGACTGCTGGTCTACGTTACTTAGCGATTCTTAGCTTGGCGTTCACGCTGGCTGCATGTGGCAGTGGCGAACGCAATACTGGCGGCGGCGACACTGGAGGTGATGGCGGCGGTTCAGGCTCTACACCACCCACTGCGACGGCAAGTAATGTGACTGTCAATGAAGGTAATCCAAATCAAGTCATTGAAGCTGCTATTACGGTTAGTCTATCTACGACCGCAAACGCTTCGGTGTCCTTTGACTATGCAACTGCTGATGCCAGCGGTCTTGCTGGCACGGATTATGAAGACACCAGCGGCACAGTGACCTTTACCGCGGGTCAATCGAGTCAAACTATTACCATCCCAATTATTTCCAATGCCGTCTTCAACGACGATCGCGACTTCTTTGTCGACTTTAGCAATGCCCAAGGGCTGACCTTAGGTACGACGCGAGTGCAAGTGACCATAGTGAATGATGACCCGCGTCCGGTACTCGCCTTCGAACAATCCATTTTCGAGACGACTGAACAAGCAGGTACGTTGGGTTTAACAGTGACCTTGTCGAATGGTACTGAGAGTGAAGTAACTTTTGATTTGGACGTAAGTGGTACCGCTACGGCTGGAGTCGATTACTCCCTCGAGGAGACCTCATTTACCATTCCCGCAGGCGCTCTAGAGCAACAAATTTCATTAACGTTGATTGCCGATGACGTTAAGGAAGGCGGTGAGAGTGTGATACTGGCGTTTGCTAACGTACGTGAGGCCGATACTAATCCGGATCTCAGTACTCAAACGATTGTGATTCGCGGCGATGCGATTTTAGCCGACACCGGCGCAGTCGAGTACTACAACAGTGGTGACTTTAGTGCCGCGACACCTGATGCAGAACACCCAAACCAAGATGCTGATTATGGTCGCGACACAACCGCTGCCGTTGACAACAATGCAGATGGCGCCGGCAACTTGAATTTGACCAAGCTCGATAGTTCGGGCAACGCTCTTCCACAAAATGCCACCAGCTTTTCATGTGTTCGAGACAACTTGTCAGGCACTGTCTATGCGGTGTGGGCTGAGGGTGATGCACTGAGTAACTTCTACTTCAACCCGACTTATCGATATAAGTGGTTCAATGACGATTCAACCAATAACGCTGGCAACCCTGGAACTTTTACCCCTGAATCCGCATTTCCAGCGTTTCCTGATGAGAACGACCCTATCTATTATGAAAATGCGAACTGCGCATTCCCAGCCGTGGATCCGGTGGTTCAGACATTAGGCTGTTCGTCACAGAACTATACTAATTATCTCAACACAATTGGCTACTGTGGTTTCGATGACTGGCGTTTACCTACTATCAGCGAACTACAAAGTATTGCGATCTATCAGGCTGATCAATCTCAGGACAATTTGTTCTTTCCTGACGTAGCCATGATGACACCAAACGGTGATGGCACCGTGCGCTTGCTCAGTTCAACACCAGCTGCTGACCCAAACAGCTCAGCGTGGTGTCTCGAAGTCCAGACTGCTCGCCGCATGCTCTGTAATAAGAACGATGTGAATAGTATCCGTGCAGCCCGTAACCCTGTCGCGTATCAGGAATAAGGAGATTAGTATGCAACGCATTCTTAAGACCAGCGCTGTAGCTCTCGCGTTACTCTCTACTACGTCAGCATCGGCGGCATGTTTTTACGATACGATTCGTGCCAGCACTCAGGTAGAACAGTTCTACGATAATCGCGACGGTACCTTGTTGGATATGAAAACGGGCCTGACCTGGGCTGTTTGTATCTATGGCCAAACCTTTGATACCAGTACTAACGCTTGTGTTGGAGCAGCAACTCAGGTGAGCAGTTGGAGCGCAGCACTACAGGCGCAAGATGACTTTGACTTAGCGGGTCATACTGACTGGCGATTACCCAACGTGAAAGAGCTCGCGACTATTGTTGAATATGCCTGTGTCGATCCAGCTATTCGACCGGAGCTGTTTCCACAAACACCGAGCGCGCCGTTTTGGACACATACGCCGGACTCAGCAGATGTCGACACTGTTGTGCTCGGTCGCTACATCGACTTTTACGATGGCACTGAATACAACGATAAACCGGAAATTCAACGTTACGTGAGACTCGTTCGCGAAGCTGACTAAACTTTCAGCAGCGCTGAAATTCACCGTAAAAGTAGGTATACTGCGCGCAGTTTTCAGCTGTTTAATACACGAGAGACTGCGTGAAATATCAAGACCTGCGCGACTTTATCGCGTTACTCGAAAAACGGGGTGAGCTTAAGCGTATTCAGCACGAAATCGACCCCTACCTAGAAATGACAGAAATTGCTGATCGCACGCTGAAAGCTGATGGTCCAGCGCTCCTATTCGAGAATGTGAAAGGCCATAGCATCCCAGTTCTCGCTAACCTGTTCGGAACGCCTGAGCGTGTGGCATTAGGTATGGGGCAGGAGTCGGTCGCTGCGTTGCGTGAGGTTGGACAGCTCCTAGCTTTTCTTAAAGAGCCGCAACCACCCAAAGGTTTTCGCGATGCATTGAACCTGCTACCGGTCTATAAAAAGGTGCTGAGCATGGCACCGAAGCAGCTCAAAAAGGCACCCTGTCAGGAAGTCGTTTATAGCGGTGATGATGTCGATTTGACGCAACTGCCCATCCAACATTGTTGGCCAGGTGATGTTGCGCCTCTCATTACGTGGGGTCTGACAGTATCACGCGGGCCACACAAAGAACGTCAAAACTTAGGCATTTATCGCCAGCAGGTCATTGGTAAGAATAAGCTCATTATGCGTTGGCTATCCCATCGCGGTGGTGCACTCGATTTCCAAGAGTTCAAGCGGCAGAACCCGGGCAAAAACTTCCCGGTGGCTGTGGCACTAGGTGCCGACCCTGCTACCATTCTTGGTGCGGTGACGCCGGTACCAGATAGCTTGTCCGAGTATGCGTTTGCTGGACTCCTGCGCGACGGCAAAACCGAAGTAGTGAAGTGCTTAAGCTCTGATTTACAAGTGCCAGCGCATGCCGAAATAATTCTCGAAGGTTATATTGCACCGGATGAGACGGCGCCAGAAGGCCCATACGGTGACCACACGGGTTACTACAATGAAGTGGACTCCTTCCCAGTTTTCACGGTGACGCACATCACTCAGCGCCAAAAACCGATTTACCACAGCACCTACACCGGTCGTCCACCCGATGAGCCAGCGATTCTGGGTGTGGCACTGAATGAAGTGTTTGTGCCGATCTTACAAAAGCAGTTCCCAGAGATCGTCGATTTTTATTTGCCGCCGGAAGGCTGTTCGTATCGCGTTGCCGTAGTCACCATGAAGAAACAATATGCGGGTCATGCGAAGCGCGTCATGATGGGCGTATGGAGTTTCCTGCGTCAATTTATGTACACCAAATTTGTGATTGTGTGTGATGACGACGTCAACGCTCGCGACTGGAAAGATGTCATTTGGGCCATGACTACGCGCATGGACCCAGCGCGTGATACGGTATTGATTGAGAACACGCCGATTGATTATCTCGATTTCGCGTCGCCAGTGTCCGGATTAGGTTCGAAGATGGGTATGGATGCCACCAACAAATGGCCCGGCGAAACCGACCGTGAGTGGGGTGTACCTATAGTTATGGATCCAGCAGTTAAAACCCGAGTCGATGAACTTTGGGACGAGCTAGACATTTTGCCAGTGCAAGGAAAATCATCATGATGCAAACACTGACTTGCCGTATTGTCAGTATCGATGCGCTCACACCCATGGTCTATCGGGTGCTTTTAGAGCCACCACAAGCAGTGAAATTTGAAGCCGGTCAGTATCTGCAGGTGGTGATGGGTGAACGCGACAAACGCCCATTTTCTATTGCGTCTTGCCCGAGCAATCCTGAATTGTTCGAGTTACATATTGGTGCGCATCCGGACAACCGTTATGCGACTGAAGTGATGGAACGACTACAAACGCAAACGACGATTACCGTAGAAGCACCATTAGGCAACGCATTCTATCAAGCCAACAATGATCGGCCGCTAATCCTCGTGGCTGGCGGTACCGGCTTTTCCTATACCTGGTCGATACTGCAATCACATCTGCAGTCCGGTTCCAGACGTCCAATCACTTTGTATTGGGGTGGCCGTGAACGCGCTGATTTGTATTTCCATCAGCAGCTACTCGAACTGGCTGAGCGATATGAGCATTTTTCGTATCGGCCCGTCGTCGAAAACGTCAATGGTGAGTGGAAAGGTGCGGTTGGACTTGTGCATCATGCGGTTCTCGCTGAACAAAGTGATTTGAGCGAAGCCGATGTTTACGTTGCCGGTCGGTTTGAAATGGTTCGTGTGATTCGTGATGACTTCCACGCCAACGGGCTGCCATTGAATCAATTGTATGGCGATGCGCTAGCCTTTATTTAATTCGTCTATTTTATCAGCAGCAGGGCTTTGTTATACTGCTGCGGCATTACCAAGGGGTGCCCAAGCGCTATGCGCACGGGCTGAGATGCAAAATGCGAACCCTTTGCACCTGATCCGGTTAATACTGGCGTAGGGATGGTAGCTTTCAAACTCCATTGTAATACCTGCCCAACCGGATTGTTTCTCTTTGCAGTAACAAGGAAATAATCCATGTCTCAATTGAAATTTTCGACCTTAGCGTTAGCGCTGGCCAGTGCTTTCTCGGCGACTGTTGTGCAAGCACAAACAGAGCCGACTGACATTCTCGAGCGCATCACGATTACTGGTGAGTATCGCGCCACCACCATCGATGAAACGCCCACTAGCGTCACTGCTATAGTCAACGCCGAGTTTACTGAACGCGGCGCCTCTCACCTCGAAGACGTTTTGAATAAACTGCCGAATGTGAATTTTTCCGGCGGCAGTTCACGTGCTCGATTTATTCAAATTCGTGGTATTGGTGAGCGAAGTCAGTTTGTTGATCCAATCAATCCATCTGTGGGTTTGCTCATTGACGGTATTAACTACAGCGGACTTGGGCAAGCGGCACAGCTGTTTGATATCAGTCAGGTAGAAGTGTACCGCGGTCCACAAAGCGGTCGATTTGGCGCGGATGGCTTAGCTGGCATGATTGTCCTCGAGAGCACGCGCGCACAAGCCGAGTTCAGTGGTCTCTGGCACTTAGGCATCGGTAATTATGGCGAGCGACAGGGCGGTTTAGCCCTTGGCGGTGAGCTAGGTGCGTTTGGTACTGCACGATTTAGTGTCTACCAGCAACGCTCGGATGGCTTTACCGAAAACGTCTACTTACAACGTGACGACACGCAAAGTCGCTCGGAGCGAATGGCACGCCTGAACGTGTTTAGTGATCTCGCAGAAAACTGGGATTTGCAAACGACCGTGCACGCGCTGTCACAAGACAATGGTTATGACGCTTTTTCGCTCGATAATACTCGCCAAACCTTGTCGGATGAGCCAGGTGAAGATGACTTAAGCAGTTTCGCTGCCCGAACGGCACTTACCTACACTGGCTTTGAGTCGAGTGAGTGGTTGGTGTCGTATTCATACCTGGATGCAGATAGCATCTACTCGTACGACGAGGATTGGAGTTTCGTGGGCATTGCGCCGGGCTGGGAATACTCTTCTTTTGATAGTTATCAGCGCGATCGGCAAGATCATACACTGGAGCTTCGTGGGCTGAGTACCCAACCCGTTCAATGGTTAGGCGCAGAGCATGACTGGGTTGTTGGTCTGTATCGTTACCAACGTGACGAACGCTTACAGCGTGATTTTTTCAACTTTGACTTGGGGAGCCAAGACCGATTCCTCAGTGACTACGATAATCGCCATTTGGCTGTATACGGCGAGCTTTCCAGTTTTTTGAACCGTGATTGGACTTTGACCACAGGGTTACGCGGTGAACGCTATGACAATCCGTACACCGACAGCAATGGTGTGACTGAAGAGCCGAATGACACTATGTGGGGCGGTCGTCTGAGTCTGAGTTATCAAGGGCAGGCAGGCCATCTTTACTACGCCACAGTGGCTCGTGGTTATAAGCCTGGTGGCGTCAATGGTGAGGCTTTGGGGAAAGCACAAGATCCCAGCCTCACTGAGCTGCGAGAGTTTCTGCAGGCACAATCAACCTTTGCGCCAGAGTTACTCACTAGTTTAGAGCTAGGCCATAAGTGGGCATCAGCAGATGGCGCGATGGCACTTCGTTCAGCGCTATTCGTTCAAGCGCGAGATGACGTACAACTGAAAGGTTGGATTAATCGCGACCAATCGTTTGTGGGCTACCTACAAAATGCTGCCAGCGGCAGTGTGTCCGGTGTTGAAGTTGAGTGGGATTATCAATGGACCGAAGCTGCCAATTGGTTTGCAACGCTGGCTTGGTTGGATACTGAAATTGACGGCTTTGTCACCGAAGACGGCATTGACATGACTGGTCGTGATCAAGCTCATGCGCCGAACTACCAAGCGAATGTCGGTTTGAGATACGACATTTCTGATGCGGTGACGGCAGTCGTCCAAGTCGATGCAAAAGACGGCTACTACTACTCGGATTCACACTTCAGTCGCGCTGAGGCAGTTGAGTTGCTGCATGCTCGGATCGATTGGCGAGTGGGCGGCTGGAATTTGAGTGCCTGGGCGCGTAATCTGACCGATGAGACCTACGGCATAAGAGGCTTTTTCTTTGGGAACGATCCGAGAATTGAATACGCCGCTCGCACATACGAGCAGTTCGGCGAGCCGCGCCGCTTTGGGTTTACTGCAAGATACGCATTCTAATGCAGTGGCTACTTGAACAACTGGCGCTAAGTTCACCGTGGGAATTGCTCGCGGTGGTCTTAGCGGTGACGTATTTAGTTTTGGCTGCGCATCAGTCGCTTTGGTGTTGGCCGGCCGCTGCTATTAGTTGCACCATTTACATGATTCTCATGTATCACGCTCAACTGTATATGTATGCGGCGCTCAACGTTGTTTACATTGGCATGGCTGGTTATGGTTATTGGCAGTGGCGACAGTTGCCCACTGCTGCCTCAGTGACCGCGATTGAACTGGGTTGGCGCGGACACATCAAGCTTATTCTACTATGGTCGGTAGTCGCCGCGCTGGTCGCAATGCTGTTGCTTAGGTACACTGATGCAGAGGCAGTCTGGCTGGATACCTATCTGGCGGTTTTTAGCGTTGTCGCAACTTGGTTGCTGGCGCGCAAAAAATTCGCAACTTGGTATTATTGGCTGGTGATTGATTGTGCGTATGTTTACTTGTTTATTTTACAAGGATTTGTCGCAACGGCGCTGCTCCATGTCATTTATGTAGGATTAGTTTTCTACGCGATGTGGCAATGGCAGCGCGAAGCACGTAAATAACAATGGCAGTTTATGCAGCAGCAATGGCTTACTAGTTTACCCATACATGGTGTGATCAGCACTGCGCCCCTGTTGCGCGGTGTTGCGAATGATGTTTATCGCATCAATACCACCAGCGGTAGTTATGTCCTCAAACACTTTCGTTACGATCACCCCTATGGTCTTGATCGCGCTCAAGAAGTCGAAGTTCAGCGTCAGCTCGCCGCGCATGATTTAGCGCCTGAAGTGATTTATTTTGATCTTGCACAAGGCGTTATGTTGCAACCTTTCATTGAAGCAGCGGACTTGGCTCATTCTGAGTTAGGTGTCAGTGATCGGATTCAATATTTGGCTGAAGTGAGTGCGCATATTCATCGCTTACAAATAGAAGTGCCGGTGTGGTCGCTCCGACTGCGGTTGAAGCATTATTGTGATGGCTTAGCAAAGTTTGATGCGGAGCGCGCACGGCAGTTTCAAAAGCGCTTACAGCCCTATAAAAAACTGATTGAAGGTTTTGGCGCGCACCCGACGTTTTGTCACAATGACTTGGCTTACCATCATGTGTTTGTGTCCGAACCACCATTGGTGATTGATTGGGAATATGCAGGCATGGGTGATCGCAACTTTGATTTAGCGAGCTCAATGCAAGTGAACCAGTTTGATGCGCGTCAACAAATGGCCTTTTTGAACGCTTATGAAGCCCAAGCTGGTGTACAAATTAATCGCGACATCGTGCTGGACTGGTTGGGACTAGTCGAGACGATCAGTCAACTATGGTACGAACTGCATCATAATTTGCAGCAACAAATGCGCTGAACGGAGGCTGGATGAGCAACACGGACGACCAAGACTTAGTCGAACGCATGTATGGCTATCTTGCTGATGATGAAGATGCTCGAGTCTGTAAAGACATTCCAGACAGTGCTTGTGCCGACCAGCCGCAAGCGTTCGTTGCTCACCTCATTGCTCTAACCCTCACCAAACTCGGTGATTCCCTCGTCAGTGCCAGATTGGTCTTGCCGTGGCTATTGTCGAGCTTAGGCGCTCCAGCGGCGTTTATTGCGGCCTTAGTGCCGTTGCGTGAATCTTTGGCTTTACTCCCACAATTGATTGTCGCACAGCAGCTGCGTGAAACGCCCATCCGCAAATGGTTTTGGGTAGCAGGAAGTTTCGGTCAAGCCGCGGCATTAATCGGTATGCTCGTGACTGTTTTGACGCTCTCTGGCGAGGCTCTGGGCTGGGCAATAGTTATTTTACTGGCAGTCTTTAGTATCGCGCGGGGCGTCTGCTCTGTGGCGATTAAAGACGTGCAAGGTAAGACTATTTCCAAAACCCGACGCGGAAGGATGTCCGGTTTAGCGGCTTCCACAGCCGGTTTATTGTCAGTTCTCACTGCAGGCGTAATCCTATTTGCACCGCAGGTATTCGATGAACAGTGGCTGACCGATGGGAGTCCATGGCTCTTCGCTGGGTTACTTGGTTTTGCCGCTCTACTTTGGGCCGCTGCAGCACTGGTGTATGCGCAAGTTCCGGAAGTGCCGGGTGCAACGAGTGGCGGCGGGAATGCGCTGACCGAAGCATTGCGTTCACTTCGTCTGTTGTGGACGGATCGCCAGTTTGGTCAGTTTGTTCTGACTCGAGCGCTATTGGTTTCATCAGCATTTGCCATTCCCTATATTGTGGTGGTAATTCAACGCAGCGGTGATGGCTCTCTGACGTCCCTTGGCGGCATGATGTTGGCGAGTGGGCTTGCCGGACTAGTCGCTGGACGCTTTTGGGGACGTTGGTCCGACCGAGCGAGTCACCAGGTCATGGCCGCCGCGGCATTAACGTCCTGCCTCGTCATGTTAGCAACTTTGCTCATGTACCAGTTTGAGAAACAGTGGTTGGGCTACCAATGGGTCGGCGCGCTACTAATCTTCAGCGCAGCGGTAGCGCATCATGGAGCACGTGTGGGTCGAAAAACCTATTTAGTTGACATGGCAACTCAAGACAACCGAGCGCAATTCACTGCGGTTTCGAATACGGTGATCGGCTTGGTGTTATTGCTAGGTATTCTGCTCGGTCCACTGGAATCAGCTGCGGGCATCAGTGTGGTGCTTGGTTTGTTGATTGTTCTAGGAGTTATCGCTGGACTACGAGCGCTAACGCTTCCAAATCCCCAAAAAGACAGTGAACAGTGAATAGGTAACAGTGAATCGACAAACAAAAAACCACCAGTGTGAACTGGTGGTTTTCGCTAGTAACTATTATCTATTAACTATTCACTATTAGTTCGGTTACTTGCCCTTGATGATGCCGTACAGGCCGATGACGACAGCCACAGCGCCACCGATCAGATACCACATGGCTTCATCAGTTGTTTCACCGGTTACAGCTTGAGAAACTTCAGATGCTGCTGAGTCGTATGCTTGATAGCCGAAATACAGCAGAATAATTCCAACCACTAACAACACGATTCCTACGAGTTTGTTCATACTTAGCTTCCTTTTTTATCAGAGAGTTAGGGTACTACGTATCTAGCATAGCAAAACTTCTGTGATTAGCTACTAAGCAAGGTAAGCATTTAACATCCAAGCAGTTTTCTCTTGTTCTTTGATGTAGTCGCTCATCAAAGCGGAGGTACCCTCGTCGTCGGACTGATTCGCTAAGTCGAGAATTTCTCGCTGCAGACGAATCGTTGTTTTATAGCTTTCCAACACTTCACGGACGCAGGCTTGGCCGTCGTGAATATCCTTCGTTTCTTGAATGGTGCTGCTCTTGATATAAGTCGAGTAAGCATGCAGGGGACGCTGGCCTAGCGTTAAGATGCGCTCGGCAATTTCATCAATTTTAAGCAATAAATCATTGTAGGTTTCTTCAAATTTGACGTGCAATTCAAAGAAGTCTCGACCTTTCACGTTCCAGTGGAAACCACGCACGTTCATGTAGAAGATTTGATAGTTGGCCAGTAACTCGTTGAGTCGTTCAGCAAGCTGTTCAGCGTTATTACGCTCGAGACCAATGACATTTAGTTGTGACATACAGAACTCCTTGTTAACAGGTCAATTTATCTAACCAATATAGACTAGTATAGACAACAAGGAGTTCCATTAAAATCGATTAAACCCGATTGAGTTCATCGATCTTGCCATCGCGGATATGTTCTTCACCACGTTGTTTAGCCAATTGAATCTGTTTTTCACGCTCGGCAAAGCGCTCTTTTTGTTCAACAGAAGTCTTGTCGAAACAATGCGGACAGCTCACACCTTTCCGGTAGTGTTCAGATGCCTTTTCGGCTTCGGTAATTGGCATGCGACAGGCGTAACATTGGTCATAATCGCCCTGCACTAAGCCGTGACCAACAGTCACCCGTTGGTCAAAAACAAAGCATTGACCATTCCAAGTGCTCTCTTCAGCGGGTACTTCTTCCAAGTATTTTAAGATACCGCCTTTGAGGTGATATACCTCTTCGAACCCTTGTGATTTCAAATAGGCCGTCGACTTCTCACAGCGAATACCGCCGGTACAGAACATGGCGACTTTTTTGTGTTTTTCCGGATCGAGATGGTCTTTTACATACTCAGGGAACTCGCGAAAGCTCTCGGTATTGGGATTGACCGCGCCGGCAAAGGTGCCGACTGCATATTCGTAATCATTTCGAGTATCAATCAGCAATACCTCCGGATCGGTAATCAATTGATTCCAATCTTTCGGATCGACGTAGGTGCCGACAATATTCTTTGGGTCGACCCAGTCGACGCCCATAGTGACGATCTCTTTTTTGAGCTTCACTTTGGTGCGATAGAAAGCTTGGGTGTCACTGGGTGATTCTTTGTGTTCGATATCAGCAAATTCGGAGCGACTGCGAATAAATGCGAGTACCGCATCAATATTTTCGCGAGTGCCACAAATAGTACCGTTGATACCCTCACGGGCGAGAAGCAGGGTGCCTTTGACTTCGTGATTAACCAAACATTGGTAGAGTGGCTCACGGTAGTCGGCAAAATCATTCAACTCCACAAACTTGTAGAGTGCAGCGCAAATATACATAGCATTTCCTTTTGGCGGTTCGGATCGCAAATCCGAGGTCAAAATTGCGCGCGGATTATAGCATAAATTTACTCGTTCAGAAGACTCTCGACGCGTGGCTTCAGACTGGCGAGCCCATATTGCTCACCCAGTGCAATGGCTTCTGCAGCTGTCGCGCCTTGGTGCCATGCTGCGCGCAAGGCAATCATGGCTCCTACCCGATTACCACTGCCACAATGCATCAGCATTTGTCGACTTCTGTTAGCTGTCACAATCTGGTCAAACTGAGCAACAGCCTCTCGAGTTAAATCGTCGCCACTCGCTATGGGAATGTGGAAATAGTCTAGATTCGCCTCTGCCGCCCAAGAAGCTTCAGGAATATCTTGAAGCTCTTCAAAACTCTGCAGATTGATGACTACCTCTCCGCCCTCAGCCGCAAAGGCGGTGAGTTGTTCTGCCGTTGGTGGGCCAGCTGAAATTCGCCCGGGTACGGGAACTCGGATATTGGCCATATTCTGTAGTGACTCGGGAATTTTTGAGATTTGTTTGGGATGCGCTACAGTCATAACGAGACCGCTGACAACAATGATCAATAGTGTGAGAAGACGGCGCAGCATGGGAACCTCCATGAGTTCTCAGAGTCAGTGTTAAACCGAGTTTAAGCAATAAGGATAGTCTGAATGTGGCAGAAGGTCATTATTCCTTTTAGCGTAAGTTTCATATTGATCGGGTGCTCAGAACCAGAGCCCTTGGTAGAGCCGAGCACCGTTTATCAATGTGCGGCGCTGACCTTGACTGCGACGGTTACGGATACTGGATTAGATATTCAGTTACCAGACCAAAGCTATGCGTTGGTAGAGACCATATCTGCCTCGGGTGCACGGTATCGTGATGATGACTTTGCCATTGAGTTCTGGAGCAAAGGAAATGAGGCAACCCTGACTATCAATGGCGTACCTTTTCCGCTGTGTATCGAAGAAGGCACCTTACCCACTTCCTTCAGTGCGCGAGGCAACGAGCCGTTTTGGCTTGCTAGCCTAACCGGTCAAACACTGACAATGCGAGAGCCGGGTTCTGAGCAAGAGTTAACAGTAGAGGCGCCACGGTTAGTGGAAGATGAGCCGATAATGACGTGGTCCATTGCCGCTGAAGACGGCCTAAACTTGATGATTCTCGATCAATACTGTCAAGACTCGATGAGTGGGCAGAGTTATCCCTATACGGCATATCTGGGGCGTGAGGGTGAAAAAGCAGCGGGTTGTGCCGGTGACCCACGCCAATTGTTGGAGGGTGTTACGTGGCAATTAGCACAGATAGCTGTGGAGCAAGCCCCCACCATACAATTTATTCCTGAGTCCAATGTGGTCGGCTTTGCGGGCTGCAATCGCTATCGTGGCACCTATCAGCTGACCGGAGAGGGATTACAGTTTAATCCGCTCGCTGCGACGAAGATGCTTTGCGATGAGAGTGCCATGGCAATTGAAGATGAATGGTTTCGTCAATTGACCGAGGTACAGAGCTTTCGACTCGATGCTGCCGGCGAATTGGACTTAGTGTTAGCCGATGGCAATGTGATTCAACTGCAACGTAAAAAATAATTCAATGCGACACAATCCGACGTGCAGCAATGCTAGTGTCGGAGAGCATGATTCGATAGGATGACGTCATGCAACAGAGGATGCCGCATGAGTGATTTGACACCAGGATTTATCGTCGCGCACAGCCATAGGTTAGAGGAACTGACCGATTTAGTTGTGCGCCTCACAGGGACGTATCCTCTACCCCCTTTAGTGAATGAAACCCTGTTGGTGCAATCGAACGGTATTTCGCAGTGGCTGAAGATTCATTTGGCCGAGGCGGCCGGCATCGCGGCCATGTTGGACGTGACCTTGCCTGCACGATTTCAATGGCAAGCTTACCGCGCTGTATTAGGTGACGAGCTACCCACCACATCACCCTTTGACAAAGACCGCCTGACCTGGCGAATTCTCCGTTTACTGCCTGACTTGTTACACCAGCAACCCGACGACTTTCAGGGACTGGTGCAATATCTCGGTGACAGCGACGAGCCACGCAAGTGGTATCAATTGTCTGAGCGGCTCGCTGATTTATTCGACCAATATCAAATGTATCGTGCTGACTGGTTGGCTGATTGGGCGAATGGTGGAGCGCAACAAGTGGATGCCGAGAACAGTTGGCAGCCGATTTTATGGCGAGCACTGCTACAAGATGTTGGTGCGCAGCAATGGAATAATCGCGCGCAGTTACACCAACAGTTTATTCAAGCTGCACGGCAATTAACGCCGACTACTCGTCCTAAAGCGCTGCCGCCGCGCGTTATCGTTTTTGGGATTTCGAGTTTACCCCAGCAGTTACTTGAGCTGCTCGACGCCGTGAAAGGATGCATGCAAATTGTACTGTGCGTGCACAACCCCTGTCGTTATCACTGGGCCGATATTATTGATGGCCACGAGTTGATGCGCTTGGAGCAACGGCGGCATGCATTTAAGCCCGGCATGCAGGCAGATATGCATGAAGATGCGCTGCATGCACTTTCCAATCCGCTATTAGCCGCCTGGGGGAAGCAAGGCCGAGATTATATCCGCCTGCTCGATCAGTTTGATGAAACACGACAGAAGAGTGAGTCGTTGCGAGAGTTGAGTTTTGAACTGTTTGAAAGCGCGCCACCGACCTCACTACTGCAGGAAATCCAACTCGATATTCTAGAGTTACGCTCCGCAGAAGAGCGGCTCCAACTGGGGAGTGATTCCGAGCCGACTCATGATCAGTCGCTGCATTTTCATAGTGCGCACAGTCCACAACGTGAAGTGGAAGTGTTACACGATCAATTGCTCGCAGCTTTTGCGCAAAATCCCGACTTACGGCCGCGAGATATCATGGTGATGGTGCCTGATATTGACCGCTATGCACCTCATATTAATGCCGTGTTTGGTAAGTTGGATCGCAAAGACCCGCGGTATATCCCTTATACCTTGGCTGACCAAGGTCAGCGGCATCAGCAACCGTTGCTGATTGCGCTGGAATATCTGGTAACGATTCGCCATCAGCGGCTTACCGCCAGTGCACTCCTTGATATTCTGCAAGTGCCTGCAGTGCAAAAACGTTTTCAATTACAACCCGAATGGTTGCCGCTATTACAGCGTTGGATTGATGGTGCCAGTATCCGCTGGGCGCTGCATGCCGAGCATCGAGAGGCGTTAGGAGTGCCTGCTGACGAGGGGCGGAACTCATGGTTATTCGGCTTGCAACGGATGTTGCTGGGGTATGCCGTCGGCGCTTCAACGACCCAGTCGGAACCGTCACTTTGGAGTCAAACCGAGCCTTATGTTGAAGTTGCGGGTTTAGAGGCGCAAGCGGCAGGAGCTTTGGCAGAGTTACTTCATACGGTTGAAGATTATTTTACGCAGAGCGAGGCCGCACGCACTGTAGCGGAATGGCAGGCGCTACTGAGTAATTTTGTGGATGCTTTGTTCGCACCCGAGTCGGACTTCGATATTGCGCTGGTAAGCCGCATTCATGAGCAACTAGCTGCATGGTCCGATGCGACCATGGCAGCAGAATATACTGCGCCGATTGATTTGACAGTGGTAATTGAAAGCTGGCTCGGTCGACTTGATCAAGCCAATCTGCAACAACGATTTCTTGCCGGTAGTGTTAATTTCGCGACCTTGATGCCGATGCGTGCCATTCCCTTTCAATGGGTCTGTTTGTTGGGGATGAACGATGGCGATTATCCGCGTTCACAAAAGCCGTTTGATTTTGATTTGATGGCTCGAGATTATCGACCGGGCGATCGTTCACGCCGTGATGATGACCGTTATTTGTTCCTCGAAGCATTATTGTCCGCGCGTGAGAAGCTCTACATCAGTTGGTGTGGCCGCAGTATTCGCGACAATAGTGAGCGACCGCCATCGGTACTGGTGAGTCAACTGTTGGAATATGTGCAGCAATGTTGGCCACAGTTTAAGTCAGAGCAGTTGATTCAGCAGCATGGGTTACAACCCTTTAGCTGGCAGTATTTCGAGCGCGGTGAGCCGAGTAGCAGGGCACCGTTCACCTATGCGCATGAATGGCGTTTGGTACACGACGTCCAGCAGCAACTCGTTGAAACTCAACCGCTATCCGATTGGTACTATGACAGTGCATTTACCGCGCGCCACCTAGCAGCTGCACTCGAGCAACCAGCGAAACTCTTATTCAACTTGCGGTTTGAAGTGTATTTCGGTGATCGTGATGCCACTGTGGAAGATGAAGAACGCTTTGCGCTGGATGGTTTAAGTACGTACCAGTTGCACGAGCCTTTGCTTGATGCTTTGGTGGATAGTCTTTACGAAGATACACAGGCGCCTTGGGAAGCAAGTCTCAATCATCAAATGGAGCGCTATGTGCGCGCTGGAATCCTACCCGCTGGTGCCGCGGGCGCAACGATGTCGACGCACTTTCAACACTTACTGGCTCCGAATGCCGAGGTGTTATTACAGTGGCTTACGGCTTATCCCGAGTCCCTGCCAATGCAACATCTCCAAGCCGAATGCAGCATCAATCAGCAACGTGTCAGCGTGGAATCGATAGCGCGCCGCGTCCGCGTGAACGACTCTGGTCATCGCTTATCGATTTTGGTGAAGGCGTCTAAGTTGGTGGATAGCAAAGGGCAAGGTCGTCCGCATTACGCTTTGGCTGCTTGGGTCGAGCATGTGCTCCTCAACCAAGAAGCACCCACCACCACATTGGTATTAGGCCAGGTCGGAATTCTGGAATTGAAGCCTTTAGATGCCAACGTTGCTCGCAACTATTTGCAACTGCTATTACGCCACACGCATCAAGCTTTGCAACAACCTATCGGGTTAGATTTTGAAACCATATTCGAGGGCTGGTCGCAAAGCTATAAGCAAATGGATGAACTGATTCAGCAGCAACAGCCTGAAGTCAATCATGAGAAAGCTGCCAAATTTTATGAAGAGAGCAATCAATTCTCTCCTGCGCGGGTTGAGCGAGCGGTTTACAGTGGCCGATTGTTCCCAACCTATAGCCAGTTGATCCAAGATGAAGCCTTTTTGAACACTGCACCGCAGTTGTATTTACCTTTATTGTCAGCTTTATTTGGCGCGACCGCAGTGGAGGAACAGTCATGAGTGACTTACTGAATCCACTGACTGTCCCATTGCATGGCAGCCGCTTGATTGAAGCGAGCGCGGGAACAGGCAAAACTTATACCATTGCCGCGTTATATCTGCGGTTGATTCTCGGTCATGGAGAAGGTATTGAGCGGACTTCGGCGTTGCGGCCGGAAGATATTTTGGTGGTGACTTTTACGGAAGCTGCAACCGAAGAACTGCGTGATCGCATTCGGGCTCGCTTGAGCGAAGCGGCAAGCTATTTTCGTCAACAAATTGATATCGACGATGAGTTTTTACAGGCGTTGCGGGCAGATTATGCTGAGTCGCAATGGGCCCTGTTAGCCCGTCGTTTAGACCTTGCGGCACAATCGATGGATGAAGCCGCAGTTCATACCATCCACGGCTGGTGTAACCGGATGCTCCGAGAACATGCGTTTTCAACGGGGAGCTTATTTACGCAGCAACTGAACACCGACAATGACGAGCTATGGTTAACGGTTGCACAAGATTATTGGCGGACCTTTGTCGCGTCTTTAAGGGCTGAGCAGCAAGCCCATTATCTGCTGTTCACCAACAAATTCGGTAACCCGGAAGAGCTACTCAAATCGACTCGAGGACTCATTCAAGCACCTCTAACAGACAGTGATGCGGGCGATGCTAAGTCTCCTACCGACATCATTACTGAGCGCTTTCAAGCGGAGCAGCGGCTCCGAGAGCAGCATCACCAACTGCCGTGGCGCTCCTTTGTGAATGACCTGCGTGAGTTTTTGGAACGTCATCTCGTGGCCAAACATTTCAATGGCCACAAGGTTAAGAGCAATTATGTGGCAACATGGCTGCAGGTTCTGGAAACCTGGGTGGATTCATTGGATCGTGGTGACGCTTTATTGGCTCCCGAACTGACCGATGCGGCGCGCCGGCGTTTGAGCGAGGAGGGTATTCGCGAGGCCGCGAAGGTCGAGTTAGCCGATATGCCTAATTTTGCCTTGCTGGAAGATTTATATGCTGCGGTTGAGCAGTTGCCTGATGTCGGCCAACCGCTTTTGCAGCATGCTGCACAGTGGCTGCGACAGCGCTTTCGAATGATTCAAGCGCAACGAGCTGAAATGGGTTTTGATGACATGTTAACGCGCTTGCGCGATGCTTTGTCCGGACCTCAAGGCGAGCAACTCGCCACGGTCATCCGGACCCAGTTTCCAGTGGCGATGATTGATGAATTTCAAGATACCGATCCCGTGCAATATCGCATCTTCGATACCGTGTATCGGTTGGCTCAGAATGACCCAAACACCGGACTGTTTATCATCGGCGATCCAAAACAGGCCATCTATTCGTTTCGTTACGCGGATATTTATAGTTATCTCGAAGCCCGAGCCGCAACCGCTGGCCGACATTACACGCTAGCGAAAAACTTTCGCTCGTCAGCAGCCATGGTAGCGGCGACCAACGCCCTGTTCGAACATGCAGAACAGACTCCTCAGGGAGCTTTTCGGTTCGCTACAACTGCTGATAATCCGGTTCCATTTCGACCCGTTGCGGCACATGGGCGCAAAGACACTTGGGTCGTGCAAGGCAGCGAAGCGCCGGCGCTGAAAGCGTTTGTTCATGAAGTCAAAGGCAAACCTAACAAAGAAGAGTTAAGGGCAACTGTCAGTGCGCGCTGTGCCGAACAGATTGTGAATCTATTGAGCGATGCAACCTGTGGTTTCCAGCAAGCCGATGGCTCCATCAACCCAGTGCGCCCGAGTGATATTGCTATTTTGGTCGCGAACGGCAAGGAAGCGAAAAAGATTCGCGACGCTTTGCGAGCTCGTGGCGTGCGCAGTGTTTATTTATCTGACCGTGATTCGGTCTTTGCGAATCCGCTCGCAATCGACGTTCTCCACATTTTAAATGCTAGCGCGAATCCACGGGAACCGCAGCGAATCCGCACGGCGTTGGCAACCGCGCTATTGGGTCTAAGCTTGACCGACCTTGACGCGCTAGCGACTGATGAAATGGCATGGGATGCTATGGTCGATCGATTTACTATCTATCATGAACTGTGGCAGCAGAAGGGCGTGCTCGCGGTATTGCATGCCTGCTTGCATGACTTTTCAGTACCCGCACAACTATTACGTTCTGACGATGGCGAGCGCCAGTTGACCGATGTGCTGCACATGGCGGAGCTGTTACAGCAGCAGTCTACGCTGCAAGACGGTATGGCCGGCCTACTACGTTATTTGGCAGACCATATTCGGCATGCACGTGAAGGGAATCAGCAAACCAACTCGGCCGAGCAGCAAGTCCGACTCGAGAGTGATAGCGAGCTGGTACAAGTTATTACCATCCACAAATCTAAAGGGCTGCAGTATCCACTCGTATTTCTGCCCTTCATTGCAGATGCGAAACCATTTCCCGGGAAATCAAACTTTCCAGCCGCTTATCATGACGAGCAAGGGCTATTAAAGTTTGTTTTTAGCAAAGATGATCAAACCGGCGTGGCTCGAACCGAGCATGAGCGACTCGCAGAAGATGTACGGAAATTATACGTCGCTTTGACTCGAGCTCAGTACGCAACATACGTCGATATCGCGCCGTTTCCACAGTGGTCGCAAAGTGCGCTGGCAACGTTGCTGGTGGGTGATGATGCGGAGTTGAAGGGAACCGATGGGATAGCAGATTTGCACATCGAAGGTTTAGCATTCGCAACGGTAACCAATGACCATGCAAAAACGACTTATCAGCAGGCACAGGCCGAACGGTCAGCCGCTCAAGTTTGCACATTTCCAGCGGAGCGGCAGTTAGAACGCTGGTGGCTGGCGAGCTATAGTGCGCTGACTTATGGTGATTGGATTCCGACTGCTGAAACGACCCAGCAACAGAATGCAACAGAGGCTGAGCGAGCTCGTGCTCTCGAAGAGCAGGTTGAAGCGAGCACCCAAACTCCACGGGAAATGCATGCATTTCCAAAAGGTGCGCAGGCAGGAACCTTCTTGCATAACTTGTTGGAAGCTGCGGCGCATCAGGGCTTTGCTTCAGTTCAACAGAACCCACGGGCGCTGGTGGAGCAAACCGCAACTATGGCGCCCTGGTTAGAACATCAAAACGTGCTAACCAATTGGTTGGGAAGCTATTTGACGACACCGTTCGAGCTTGACGGCAGTGTTGTGACTTTGGCAGGTTTGACCGTTTATCAGGCGGAGCCTGAATTTTGGTTTGCCGCGCAACAGGTGTCTGCAACGGCCATTGATAGCCTCGTCAAGAAACATACCTTGCAGCAAGCTGATCGTCCAAGTGTGTTACCAACGCAACTGAACGGCATGTTGAAGGGCTTTATCGACTTAGTATTTGAGCATGAAGGTCGCTATTACGTCGCCGATTATAAGTCCAATTATCTGGGTCCAGATGCTTCCGCTTATTTCACTGAAGCCATGCGGAATAAGATCATTGAGAGTCGCTATGACCTCCAATATGTTATCTACACGCTGGCTTTACATCGGTTGCTGCGTGCTCGTTTAGGTGCGGATTATCATTACGAGACGCACGTTGGCGGTGCGGTCTATTTGTTTATGCGTGGCTATCGTCATGAAACCGGTGGTGCCTTTTTTGAGCGCCCACCGTGGGCTTTGATTGAAGCGTTAGATGATTTGTTTGCGGGTACGAAACCGGCAGGGAGCGACCAATGACGTTGATGGAAAGCTTAGAAAAGTGGTACGCCTGTGGCTGGATACGTGCAATCGATATGAATTTGGCACGCTACGTCATGCGAGCGACTGACGATGAAGTCAGTGCGGTTATTGCAGGCCTGACGAGTTATCAACTTGGGCGTGGTCACCCGCGGTTGGATGTTCGCGATTGTTGGCAATATCCGGGGCAAGTATTGGCGTTACCGCCAGAACATTCATTTTCACCTTCGGCTCGAGACGCGACATCGCCACAAGATGTGATCGCTCGATTAGGGACACCGGAAGCGGTGCTACAACAACTTGCGAATAGCGCTGCCACGCAAGGCGAGGACTCACCGCTAGTTCTTGCTGGTGACTGTGTATACTTGCGGCGCTACTGGCGTTATGAGCAAGTCATCAAACACGGATTGGCGCAGTTGATGCAAACCGCAACGAATCCTGATGAGGATCGGCTTCGCACCCTATTAACGCAGTTGTTCGGTGAGCCTGATAGCACAATCAGTTGGCAACGCATGGCCTGCGCGCTGGCAACACGCAGTTTGTTCAGCATTATCACGGGTGGGCCAGGTACCGGTAAAACCTATACGGTAGTGCGGCTGATTGCGACCTTGCAAGCTCTAAGTGCGCAGCCTTTGCGAATCAAATTAGCAGCGCCGACAGGCAAGGCTGCGGCACGAATGACGGAGTCTATCCGCGCAGAACTCCCCAAACTGAATCAAAGTGGAGTTCAGTTTCCAGCACCAGATGAAGCGACCACGTTGCATCGATTGTTGGGGACACAGCCCCAGAGTCGAGCCTTTCGCCATCACCGCACGAACCCGCTGGCGTTAGACGTACTCATTGTCGATGAAGCGTCGATGGTCGATGTTGAGATGATGGCCGCCATTGTAGACGCGCTACCAAGCGGTGCGCGGCTGATATTACTGGGTGATAAAGATCAGTTAGCGTCGGTAGAAGCAGGTGCCGTATTGGGGCAACTCTGTCGCGGCGCTGATGCAGGCTCGTATGCGCCGGAACTGGCCGCTTGGCTCGGTCGTGTGAGTGGCCAAAGCATACCCGAAGCGATGCAAGAGTCAGGGACATCGAATCCTTATTTGCAGCACGTCGTCATGTTGCGAACCAGTCGCCGGTTTAATGCGGAAGAGGGTATCGGCAAACTCGCGCATGAGGTCAATCAGCAACAGACAGCATGGTTACAGGGTTGGTTAGCTGGAGAACAGGAAGCGAATGAAATTCAGTATTTTCCAGTCCGTGCTGCTGGGGATCAGAGGTTCCGTCAGTTTATCGAGCGTGGTTTTGCTGGTTACCTGGCGCTGCTTGCGAATCGACCGGACGACGTGACGAAAATTGATGCCTGGGCAGCAGAATCACTGACGCAATTAACTGAATTTCAGGTATTAGCAGCGGTGCGAGAAGGTGAATGGGGCGTGCGCGAATTGAACCAAAAGTTTGCGCTATGGTTACATGCCGAAGCCTTACGTGGCGGTGTACTGCCAACTTGGTATCACGGTCGGCCCATTATGATTACTCATAACGATTACAGCCTGAACGTCCGCAATGGCGATATTGGCGTGGTGCTGCAACGCGCAGCAGATGAGCCGCTGCGGGTGGCGCTCTGGTCTCAAAGTAAAGGCTCAGAAACGAAAGGGTCAGAAACGAAAAACTCAGAAGCAAAACCAGCGTCAGTTCGCTGGTTGCTGCCCAGTCGTCTTAGTCAGGTCGATTCTGTGTATGCCATGACTGTGCATAAGTCGCAGGGGTCAGAGTTCAAGCACACGGTGCTGGTCGTTCCAGATCGAGACAGTCCGGTGTTGACCAAGGAGCTTATTTATACCGGCATTACGCGAGCGAAGCAGCAATTTACGCTTGTGGCAGCCACTCCAGAGGTGGTGGAAACAGCAGTACTCAGACGCATCGAACGAAGTGGGGGACTCTAAGTGATTACGATTTCTCAACGCGTTGAAATTCAAGATGCTGAAATTGAATGGCAGTTTATTCGTTCAAGTGGCGCTGGTGGGCAAAACGTCAATAAAGTGTCGACAGCCGCACAACTGATCTTTGATATCCGCGCATCGTCACTACCTGAGTTTTATAAAGAAAGGCTACTCGCTAAGTCCGATCATCGTATTACTGCGAGTGGCAAGGTCATCATTAAATGTCAGGAAACGCGCAGCCAACTGACGAATCGTGAACTCGCGCTCGAACAATTTATTGAGTTAGTGAAAAGTGTTGGTCGCGTGGCGAAAAAGCGCATTGCGACCAAGCCAACTAAAGCCAGCAAGAAACGCCGCATCGAGAGCAAGAAAAAGCGCGGTGATATTAAGTCACTGCGCAAAAAGCCACTCGATTAACTTATTTCGTAGCGCCTGGATAACGAATCCACGATTGATTGCCAAGCTTCAGGATATATTGATTGTTGTAATCCATGACTTTGACATCCTGATTCTCAGCGACCCATGGAACTCTTGGCAAAGACTCCGCAACAGCGTTTGGATCGTAAGAGCCTCCATTAAACGGCAACTGGCGAATGACTCGGCTAATGATGGTGGATATAGCTATGGGGCTTGTTTGTGTATCGACCCGAATAGCTGGCTGATTACTTTTCTCTAATCCTTCACCGTATAAAGTTACGAGAACTGGTACATGAGTCAAGGCTGGACTAGGAATCTCTCGCAAACCTGGCATCTGCATTCTATCGCCTCGAATCGCAGCACCATGTTCAGGAGCAATGATAACAAGAATATTACGTCCACTCTCTCGAATAGCATCGTCTAATCTAAGTAAGTCATCGAGCAAATTATTAGCTCGGACATCAAAGCTTTCAAGACTGTTTCCAGAAAAACCGGGGAGTCGATTGCCATCATGTAGTGATGTTGTATTGTAAAATCCAAGCGTCGATATTTCTCGATCAGATGTGCGTTCCATCCAATCTAGAAGAATCGGCAGGTCTTCGTAGATGGGTTGCTGATCAAAACCTTCCATTGCTACAGGGAATTGAGAAAGTTGATCTAATTGGCTTCTAGATACTCCGCCGTATTCGTTTAAAAGTGAGGTGAAGTTGTCAAACTCACCGTCGTGATTCATCAGCAACTCAACTTCAATGCCCACGGCTGCAAGATTTGTTTCTAACAAACACTGCGGTTCTGACTCAAACAAATCTTCATGAGGGCGGTGACCACAATGTGCTTTGAGTAGCCTCAAAGCAGCAGGGCCTGAGTAACTGCTAGCGCTATTATAGTTTTCGAGAATCATATCGACTCGCGAGAACAATGGGTGGTTGTCGAGATTTGTGAGTGCTAGATCATCCCAAGACAACGAACAAATATTGACAATTAGTATGTCCATATCTGGAGCTTGCTGATTATCAATAGGTATAAGTATTTCCGCTTGTTCTCGATAGAAATTGCCTAAAAAATCATTTGGATTATTCGTTGTCGTTTGTACCTGACCTTGCAATTGGATAGTGTCTGGAATTGTGGTTTGGACAGTGTTATTAATTGCAGCATCGTTTGTGCTCGTTATGAAAAGTGGAATTGATAATATTCCACCAATGGCAATAACGGTCATTCGAAGCACTCGTGCTAAGTACAGATAGACTATCCAACAAACGATTAAGATTGCTAAATATTCGACCTGAATGACGCGGCCAGCCAATTCGAGCATGTACTGCCAACTAAAGGCAGAAAATTGCTCCCACTGCTGTAGCAACCGATTGAATGGTGGCAAATAACTCTCGGCATAGAGTAAAGCCATAGCCGCTGGCAAGGCTAAAATAAATCGAAAAATTGCCAGTGATTTGTATGGTAACGGGACAACCAAAAGTGCAATTAAAGCCAGATTAAAAAGCAGTTTCAGTTCAATGTAGCCAAAATAGACTAGGCCGACTTTAATCAAGAAATAGAAGCTCCAGCCACCAAGTCCTGGCCACCCAAAGATGTTGCGACTAAGCAATTGTTCACGATGACGGAAGTAAAACGACGGTCGACTCATTCTAATTAGTCTTTATAAACTCTAAAGTAGCGAATTCGATGAATGTAGTTGGTTAACCAACGCATAGTGAATCGCACACTTAACGCCGCAAAAATACCTGCAAGAAAACCTAAAGTAAAGGTGATTGTCGCAACGTTAAGAAGGTATGTTTCAGGCATCAACTAATTCCTCAGCGTAACCGAACGCTTTTCACCGGTTTAGGGCGCGGGAAGTACCTATCATAGGCATCTTCGTGACGTTCAACAGTGATGTTACTTTGCTTTAAGTCTTCGCTAAAATCAGGTCCGCCTGCTTCAACAAGCCTATTGCAACACGTTGTCACTAAATAAAGCGAGTGTATACGTTCTTCTGACTTAAATATATTTTGAATTGGTAACCCGAACAAAAAGGTTAATGCACGGTCAGCATCAGATGCACGACAGGCGAATAAGAAAAAATAAACATTGTTTCCATCGGTAGTTGATAGGTCACCTTCGCGTCTGTGTTTGAATGATCTCAAAATACTAAGTGGAGTGTGGCCAGATGCAGGTTCAGCTTTGATCAGTGTGTAGTCAATCCCCTGCTTTTCGGCAAGTTCAGCCAACTGTAACGATGATTCAGCAAATTCGCTCGTGGGTAAATACCCCTGTAACTGCTCGGGCACGAGTAAGTCAATCAAGTCATTAAAATGTTCGGGAAGACGCTTATTAAATCGCCAATCAATAGAGTTTTCTATTAGGCTCACCACTTGACTGAATCTCAATCCGTAAGGAAGAACTATCGTCGCACCAGCTTGCATCAGCAATCGCTCGTCATGGTGACGAATTGCTTGGTCTCGTTCGCGCACATAAATTCTAACGAACGGGCCAGTGGTTTTTCTAATTTCATAAACAGTTCTGAGGAGCGTCTGCATCGTTTGACCACGAAAAAAGCCAATTACGATTGCGTCATCTGACCATGACTTAAGCGCCTGTAGCCAGTCATCCTCTCGTTCCAGCGCTAGCCACTCTATTGGCGCAACCTCGCTGCCATCCAGTGCATTATGAACATAATAAACGGGTGCTTCAGCACTTAGCAGCCGAGCTGCATCATTCGACTGATCAATGTCGTGAACAACTTCAGTTAGGATCGGTGAGATAATTCTCAATCGAAGTTCTTTCTGAATGATTTTCATACCATCGAACCAATGGTGAATATCCCAGCGCCAATCTGGTTGCCCTTGATACAGTGTGTTCAAGCTCTGACAGTTGGTTGCTTGCCGGCCAATTCTACTTCGTATGTGGCGGTCTGCTGGATCTGCTTCAAACAGAACGATAAGAATTTTTTCATTCTTTCGTGCCCAATCTCTCAGTAATGACATACCGTCATCGTCAAAAAGAAACGTGATAAAGCTCTCCGAGGAGTTAGCTCTAATATGAAAGATAATTGCATCGTGAGGAGCTGCGACATTGGTGAGTGCAGAGACTAATGTACCAGCTCGGTATTTTTTCAATCGTTTCAATTCAGCTGTTCTGGTGTCATAGCTGGTAGCGAAATGTATTCGTTCATTGATCGAGGCGATGGCTTCAACTAGATAGAGAATCCGAGTTTGCTGAGCGAAAAAGTTAGCAATTCTCTCGATCCATTCGTGATCTTGAACGACAAAGAGGTGTAACTCACCAGCTCTGATAGCCGGTAGTTGATTCTCAAGACCTATGAAATACGAATCTAAATCTAATTTCATTTAGCGCGCCAATTGTCGATTTATAACCATATTGTAACCAATGATTTAACTTTTTAAATAGTTGATGCATAATAAATCCATACAAATCATGTAATGAGTAGTTGAACATGCAATCTTTATGGCGTCAGAACACTAATACATCTAAAGCTCCGGATGTATCGCGTTTAAAATCTCAGGTGAAAAACTTTGATGTTGATTACCAAGAGATTGGGACCTCCGACAGAGTACGCTCTATTCGGTTAAGGTGGCGATTGTTCGCACAACCATTAGTGACCCAGCAACTCCATCAAGCGAAATAGCTAATTCAATATGAGAGTCATTGGATTTAAAGGTCTATTCGGTGGTGCCGGTACGACAACTATTACAGCCAATTTGGCGGGTGCTTTGCACCGGCGCCAGCTTTCTTGTATCGCAGTGGATCTATGCGCTACGAACAGCTTGAGACTTCACTTCGGTATGCCGATGACCGAAGCACAAGGATTGTTCAACGCTGTCAGTACGGAATCTGAACAACTGCCGCTATTTGAATCCGACATGGGTGTACTCTACGTGCCTTTTGGCAATGTGGAGAAAGTACCTGAGCATGATACAATTCGAATTACATTGGAAAATTTACTCGCGCAAATAAAGTCAGCTCGTAGCGGGCAAATTGACTACGTGCTGGTAGACATCCCAAACAACGATTCGAAGATGCTCCGTACAATTGTCGATCTATTTGACGGAATTTTCCATATTCTGGCTCCTGAGCCTCGGGTTTATCCTGCTTTGCACTATTTTTCAAATGTGGTTTGGCCGAATCTCCAAGCGCCAAGTGTTAAACATTTTTTCCTATTGAATCAAATTGCGCCTCATCTTGAACTCAATAGAGATATTGCTGACATGTTGCGAGAAGAGCTGAATCCCGATTTATTGCTTGATCAAGAAATTCAGCGTGATCAGCATTTGCCTGAAGCTTTAGCGACACAACAAACAGCATTCGAATTTACACTAGGAGCTCAATCCAACGTTGAATTTTCAGCATTATCAATAATGTTTGAACGTTTATTTGAGGTTGAAAATGATGCTGTTTAGGGAGCATTGGGTTGATGCGCGACGAAAGTTATCGCGGATTTCTGCGTTTTGGTATCTTTTTTGGCTATACCTCGAGGCAATGCTTTTGCGAGCATCGGCAAGCTCGGTAATGCATGAGAACGATGAAAAATTTCGATTAAATTATTGGTTTCCGCATATCAACTTTCAGAGTCCACGTGTTTTTGATGTCGTCAGATTTTTTATCCAAGCGCTATGGCTATTACTCTTTCAGACTCAGGAAGAGCGCTCGTTCAAAGAGCAATCGAGTGCGTTGCCCAAAAGTAAGTCGATTCGACGAAATTTATCTACTAGCGTCTCACTTCTCAAGCAGCCGCTAGCCAAATTAACACAAAGATTGGATCGTCTATTTGTTTCATTCAGTGCATTTCGTTTACTCGGCTCGCAGTTCACAAGAGTTCTTCTGACTTTGTTTGCTACGGGCTTTGTCATGCTCACTATTTCGTTGCCGATGGGAGCGACCGATCAAGGTCTAATGCTACTATTGTTCTGGGCGATTGCATTATGGGTTCGCAATGTCAGTGGTCGAATACCAATGCTCTTGATGGTCCTCCTTTCGGTCATTGTCAGTACACGGTACTTGTATTGGCGAATCACTCAAACTGTAAACTGGGATATTCCTCTAGACGCATCTTTAGGGATTATTCTTCTTGTTGCTGAGGTCTATGCATGGCTTATTCTAGTGTTAGGCTATATTCAAACAGCTTGGCCTCTGCAGCGTCATGTTGCCAAGCTACCAAGCGACATGAATTTATGGCCCTCAGTGGATGTTTATATTCCATCTTATAACGAACCACTTAGTGTTGTGCGAGCCACAATACTAGCGGCAACAGGCCTTGACTGGCCAAAAGACAAGCTCAACATTTATGTTCTCGATGACGGTAAGCGCGAAGAGTTCAAAAGTTATTGTGCAGAAATCGGAGTTGGTTATATTGTTCGCGCTGACAACTCACATGCAAAAGCTGGTAATTTGAATCATGCCTTGACTATCACGTCTGGTGACTTTGTTACAATTTTTGATTGTGACCACATTCCAACGCGAGGCTTCTTACAATTGACGCTGGGCTGGTTTTTCTATGATCCGAAACTGGCGTTAGTGCAAACTCCCCACCATTTCTTTTCCGCTGATCCATTTGAAAGAAACCTGTCTGTATTCAGAAGTAAGCCCAATGAAGGGGAACTCTTCTACGGTCTTATTCAGGACGGCAACGATATGTGGAATGCTGCGTTTTTCTGTGGCTCGTGTGCCGTTCTAAAGCGCGGTCCATTGCTTGAGGTCGGGGGCATTGCCGTTGAGACAGTAACAGAAGATGCGCACACTGCACTTAAATTGCATCGGTTGGGATACAACTCTGCATATTTGAATATTCCTTTGGCTGCTGGACTCGCAACAGAAAGCCTTTCTGCACATATCGGTCAACGTATTCGTTGGGCTCGTGGTATGGCGCAGATATTCAGGTTAGATAATCCTCTATTCGGCAAGGGATTAAATTGGGGGCAGCGAATTTGTTACGCCAATGCCATGCTGTATTTTTTGAATGGTATCCCCAGAACTATCTTCTTGTTGGCGCCGTTGGCATTTTTACTCTTTAAAAGTTATATCGTGTTTGCGCCTGCTGTGATGATCGCAATGTATGCCATACCGCATTTGATACACTCCAATCTCGCGAATTCCCGTTCACAAGGGCAACATCGACATTCGTTTTGGGCTGAAATGTACGAGACCGTTCTTGCTTGGTACATCTTGCGTCCCACGACAGTAGCCCTATTTGCTCCACAGCATGGCAAATTTAATGTCACTGCAAAAGGTGGAACTATAGAGAAAGACTACTTCGACTTTCAAATTTCAGTGCCTTATCTCGTTTTAATAGGGCTCTCCTTACTGGGGGCTGGCTTTGGTGTCTATGCTTTATTTTATGGGCCGCGCGATGAGCTGTTGACGGTGACTCTGAATATGGTTTGGATAACCTACAACTTGATCATTTTGGGGGGAGCTGTTGCCGTAGCAGAAGAAACGAAACAGATTCGATCGGCACATCGGATTCGTATTGATCGTCCAATTAGCGTCATCACGCAGAATGAGCGTAACTATTCGGCACAATTAATAGACTATGCTAGCACTGGCGCTGGTATTCAGTTTTTAGACGAATTAGCGATTGCCCCAGGTGATCGTATACATGTTGTCCTTACTGAAGGTCAACGTAGCTTTGGTTTTCCTGCTCGTGTTGTCAGTATGCGTGGGAAGGCAATGGGAGTGCGTTTTATTTTCAGCGACTCTGCAACTGAACAGGCGTTTTTGCGTGCAACTTTTTCACGAGTAGATGCTTGGATAGGCTGGCGCTTTCAAGATGTGCGTGACCAACCGCTTTCTAGCTTTCGTGAAATAATTGGCATTGGTTTGAAGGGATATCAATCGGTGGCGTTAAAAGTAGTTCCGCAATTAGCTCCAGTCATTGAGTTACTGAGCCGTGGCTGGGAAACAATTATAAGCTTTTTCCCTCAAGCACCTGGATCTAAACAAGATAGTGAAACTTATGCAGCATAAAATTTCTTCTCAAATTCGTGCTATCAATAAAGTGCTATTGATGTGCCTTTTTATACTATTCCAGAATGTTGTGGGAGCTCCAGCAATTGCTGATAGTCTTAATGAAGATAGCGAGGACTTGCTGTTTGAATTGTTTCCACCAGTTGGGGATTTGCCGAAATGGCAGGAGCGCTACACCATTGGTTCGATGACAACTCAAGCACCATTGCGTGTGAGTGGAATCAATACTCAAATGCAAATTGGGTTTGGTGGCCGTTTTGATCAGGTTGTAACCGATGCGCGTTTTAGAGTTAACTATCAAATATCGCCAGCTATTATCGACGTTGTGACTCAAGTTCGGGTGTTACTCAACAATGAGGTCACCGGAGTCATTCCCCTTCGAGCTGAAAATGCGGGTTCCAAGCAGTCAGCTGTAATTGACCTCGATCCTCGCTTGTTTTCTACGTATAACGAATTGAAATTTGAATTGTTGAGTGAAGTCAACCAAGGACAGTGCACATCAGCATCGCCATCCGCATGGTTTGAAGTGCTGAGAGATAGTGAACTCATGCTCGAGTATCAACAACTTAAAGTAGCAAACGAGTTGGCATACTTCCCAGAGCCTTGGTTCGATAAAAACGATTTCGGTTTTACGCAGCTCGCGTTCATCCTACCTGAATTAAAAAATACTGCTTTTCTTGAAGCGACTAGTATTTTGACGTCTTATTTTGGTGTGCAAGCAGATTGGCGTGAAATGCGTATTGATACGATGGATTACCAATTTGATCGTCCTTCAACGTCAACAGATTGGCGTACCAGATGGCCCAAACGTCACTCAATATTGATGATGACAAATGAAGATAAGCCGTGGGCACTGCGAAACATACCAGCAGCATCTGCTACCCAACTAAGGGTGATGGATAACCCAGCTTACCCGACCTATAAACTCTTAGTTTTGCACGCACCGACGGCGCAAGATTTAGTGAGAGCCGCTGCAACTATTGCCGTATCGAGCAAAGGTATGAGTGGTGACCAAATAGAAGTGCAACCTCGGGAGCTTGAACCCAGATTGGCGTACCAAGCGCCGCGGTGGATTCCTATCGATCGTCCTGTTCGATTCTCTGAGCTCGTTGATCACCCAAGTGAGTTGGAGAGGTCTGCGGCAAACCGAACACCAGTGCAAATCGAGCTACGACTACCTCCCGATTTATTTACTTGGCAGAAATATGGCATTCCAATCGATTTGAGATTTCGGTACACGCCACCAATTGTTCGAGACGAGAGCCGTGTTTTGGTGAACGTGAACAATGAATTCGTGAAAGGATTCACGATGACAGAGGCGGGGGTAGAAAACCCAGAAGAGCGACTTCGCATTCCAATCATTGATGGTGGTTTATTCAGTGAGGAAAATGTGCAGATACCCAGCTTTAAGCTCGGTGCAATTAACCAACTTCAATTTGAATTTAGTTTTGGTTCTATCAGCGATTCCTGTCGAGTGATGCCATTACAAAATGCCCGCGGTGCGGTAGATAGTAATTCGATGATTGACCTTCGTGGCTATGAGCATTACGTAGCGATGCCAGATATGCATCTCTTTGCAAAAACAGGGTACCCGTTTACACGATATGACGATCTTTCGAATACCAAAATAGTGGTTCCTAAAGAAATGAATAGCGATATTCTTCAAACATTACTCATTGTGACTTCGAAGCTAAGTTCGGCTAGCGGATACCCAGCAGTGAAATTGGATATTGTAACCATAGACGAAGTTACGACGGATATGACCTATGATTTTCTGTTGATTGGTAGCACTGTTTTACAGGAATGGTTTGCACGATTTGGACAAGCAGAATTGAAAATCCAAGTTGCCGGACACGGCATAGCTGGGCAGTCTAATTTGTTGTTTGATCCTGAATTGGCTTTACGCAACAACGGTCCGAGTGCAGCAGTTGTGGGCTTTCAGTCGCCATTTTATGAACAAGGCTCTGTAGTTGCTATAACTGCAACTTCAGATGGCTATCTGCGACGTGTTCGTGAGGCATTTAACGATAGCAGTCAGACAGATAAATTCACTGGGTTTTTATCAATTTTGACGCCAGCAAATGTCGATAGTTACGACACGATTCAACCTTATTATATTGGCACGTTATCCTGGTGGAAGCGTTTTACCTATCATCTGTCCCAGTATCCTATGTTGGTTACTTTGATGGCGTTACTAGCCGTGCTTATTCTCACGCTATTGATTGTTAGAGTGATGCAGGGCAAAGCGAAGCAACGAAAGGCTTCTTCATGAAAAAGCTCTTGGCAGTGATGTTCAAATCGACTCTATGTGTCTTCTTCGGACTGTCAATCAGTGCTTGCGAACACCAACAGGAAGTCGAACGTCCGCCCACAGAGTTGCAGTTTGGCTGGCACTATCAACGAATGGTAAACAATCTATTCGCTGGCAACGGGCGCATTATTGATAGGAGCGACTCGCGATTGATTACGACCTCTGAAGGGCAATCTTATGCAATGTTCTTCGCGCTCATCGCAAATGACGAAGCGAGGTTCGAACAACTATATAAATGGACTGAGGACAATTTGAGTCGAGGTCAACTGAGTCAGAATCTGCCGGCGTGGTTGTGGGGCGAAGCCGCAACCGATGATTGGCGAATTATTGATGAAAATCCAGCTAGTGATGCGGATCTAATTATTGCTTATACGCTGATACAGGCGGGAATGCTCTGGAATAAGCCGCGTTATATAGCAACGGGTGAATTGTTAGCTGATTTGATTTTAAGAAACGAAACGAAAGAGCTCGGTGGAGTTAGAGTTCTACTTCCCGCTCCGTATGGTTTTGACTCAGACACAAAACTGACACTAAATCCGAGCTATTATGCTATTCCGATGATCGATTTTCTTTATCGACATACCAAGGACACTCGGTGGCAAGATGTTTACCAAGGCATAGTGCCCGTTTTCGAAGCGCATCCTCAAGAGTATGTATCAGACTGGATAACTTTAAACACTGACTGGTCTCTAGCCACAGAGCAACAGTCCGCAGCAGACTATGATGCCATCAGAGCCTATTTCTGGCTCGCTTTAGAAGCACAACGCGGTGGTCAGCACGCACACCTCGTCGGCCAGTTTGATGGTATCGCGAAGTCGATTCAATCAACAGGACAAGTGCCTGAGGTAGTAGAATGGCAGACTGGCGATATTAGTGGTCAAGCAAATATTGGATTTCACGCAATACTATTACCCTATATTGAGTCAACCTATCCAGGTGGAATGAGGTTGCAGACAGCTCGGGTACTTGCAGTTGATCCGGGTGAGTATAGTGATAACTATTATTCGCTTATGCTGGTATTGTTTGGCATCGGTCATAAGAGCTGTTACGAATTTAAGAAAGATGGGTCTCTAGTAGTTAATTGGGATCGAGACTGGTGCGATGTTAATTCGAACAACTAGTAGACTGAAACTACTCACTTTATGCGTAATAGTCACACTATCCACGGCTAGCGCAGCAAGCCAAGACTTTCGGAGTCTCTCTGAAGACCCTGCCACACGATTATCACTCCAGTTAGTTGAAGAGCGGGTTCGGTTATGGGTCGACCGAGGCCGTGAATATCGTCTTGAAGATGCCTTTGCACAGTTACGCCGAATAGTTCCAGAACACCCGTTGATTCTGGAGCTCGAAGCGAACGCTGCGTTGCAACAGGGCAATGTAGAAGTAGCAAAAACAAACTTAGCCCGTCTTCAAGAGATTGCACCAGAACATCAAGCGACGATGAGGTTGGCTGAACTCCTTCTTATTAGCACTGAACATCAGCAGGCGCTAAGCGAAGTCAGATTGTTGAATGTAGCTGGTCGAGCCGAAGAAGCCTGGGATAAGATTCAAACGGTATTTGAAGAGCCTCCGAAGAACATTGAATGGGCGATAGAATATTGGTCAATAGTGGGACAAGTGGTTGACAGGCAACGAGCTATTGAAGGATTAAATCGTTTGTTGGATTCGTATCCTGAGCATATTCCTACTCGTTTAGCGCTATACAATCAGAAGTTAGCTGCGGATCAACTGACTACGACAGACTTATTAAAGCTAAATGAACTAACACTAGACCCCATCTACAGCTCTGCTGCGTTGTCTCTATGGTCACGGATTATCATGAATATGCCAGCAAATCCAAGTAACCGATTTGTGACTGGTAAACTTGCACAACTTCACCCAAAACATGCTGAGATCAACCGCCATGCTGATCGTATTCAGTCTAGCCCCGACGTGTTGGTGGCTGCCGAGGAAGTTAGCGAGATAAGTGAGCAAGTTGCTGGAGAAATCAACGCGAGTGAGTTGGAATCAGAGCTACAGACTGTCGTAGCGCAGACTTCTGAAGGAATTAGTGAGACAGAGGCCGTAGAGGAACCAGCATTGCCGAACCCCTGGGATGTCGCCGATGCCGCCAATACATTGGAGGAAAACGGTGAAATCGAAGCGGCTAGAGATCTCTACTTAACTTTAATTTCAGAGAACCCAGAGGAAGACAGTTATTTCGCTTACGCGTTGTTTCTTGAGCGTATAAGCGAGTATGCAGAGGCGCAGAGACAGTTAGACCAGCTTCCACCAGATGAGTCTGGAGCGGGAGTTATTGCATTGCAGCAACGCTTAATCGATAGGCGTTTAGCTGGTGTACAAAATGTTCGATCGATTACTGTAGATGGTGAAAGTATTTCTATTCCAAATGCTACTTCTCTCGGCGATCTCAGCGAACAGCGCGAAGCAATATTTTGGTTTGGATTTGATAAAGCAGAGCGTGAGAGTACACCCGGAATTTCGACTTGGAATACAGATTCTTATATTGCGCGTTTGTCATTACCGATGGAGTCCGACCCAACCGGAGAGTGGTTTATTCAAGTCGACTCCATTCATGCTGATGCTGGTGCATTAGATGCTGATGACACCTTTTGGCGAAATAGGTTTGGCACAGGTTTGCTGTGTGAAACTGGCTGTCCGGAGGGAATTCAACCGCAATTGTATGAACGGGGTACTTCTTTAGGCGCGGGCGCTCGGTGGGGGCAATGGGAGCTGGATTTTGGTGTTAGTCCGATAGGTTTTAACGACTTCTTATGGTTAGGAGGCATTAGTTATAGCGGTGATTTGGGAGAATTTGGCTGGGGCGTTGAAGCCCAACGGCGAGCCATTACGACCGGTGTAATTAGTTTTGCAGGTGCTGATGACCCCTACTCGAATAGAAGCTGGGGGCCAGTGGCGCGAAATAATCTTGGCTTTAGCTTTAATTGGGATCAAGGTGGCGGTTGGGGCTGGTGGTCAAATATTGGTATTAACTGGTTCAATGGTCGCGAACTGAAAAGTAATCGCCAGTGGTATGCGTACAGTGGTCTTTATTGGACGCCTTTTGATACCGAGCCGTTTGCCATCGATGTCGGACTGACGGGACTGAGTTGGGGTTATGAGAATGATCAGAGTCAATCTACCTTTGGTCAGGGTAGTTATTACAGCCCCAAGCGTTACGTGTCGGCTAGCATACCGATAACATTCTATGGCAGATACAAACGTCTATCCTATCGATTAAGAGCTTCTTTCGGTAAATCAAGTACGGATTTGTCAGCGTCACAGTTCTTTCCGAATAATCCCGAGCTGCAGGAGCAGGCAATCGCGCTTATTCCACAATCGGACATTAATCCTATATTCGAAGGCGGCTCAGGTGGAGGTTTTGGTAAAAGCTTCTCAGCAAGTTTGGAATATCAAATAAATTCACATTGGTATGTTGGGTTTAGTGCGTCATTAGAACGATCAGAGTTCTATACACCCGATAACTTCGCACTTTATCTGCGCTATCACTTCGGCGGTTGGAGTTTACCAGCGCGGCGGCCGCCAGCGCCTCCTCAGCGTTATGTCGACAATCCTTGGTTTGAATAAAACCGTTTTTGTGAGCGCCAAGGATAGAGCAAAAAATACGACCAACACCATTAAAATTAAGGGTAACCGCAGAGTAGACGCGGCAAACTAACTTGCAGCTCCGACCAGTAAGGCACATACTCTTATTGTTTTTGTAACGAAAATAAAAAATACAGAACAACAAGGGTATGCACATGTCTGACACTCCTATTTTTAAGCGCAAGCTACTGGCGGCGCTATTCGTAACCTCTTCAATATTTGCTTTACAAGCCTGCGGCAGCAGCGATGATGACGATGAAGTCGTTCCACCACCACCACCGCCGCCGCCACCATCTGGTCTGGTAGCGTTTGCTCCGAATGGGAATCTAGAAGCAACAGTACGCTGGACAGATTATGGCGTGCCGTACGTTCAAGCCGAGAACCTAGAAAGTGTCGGCTACGGCGTTGGCTATGCATTCGCGCGTGACAACATTTGTATCCTCGCGGATCAGGTGATTAAGTTTAACTCACAGCGCTCGCAATACTTCGGTCCTGACCGCGTTCCAGGCTCTGGAGACTCGGATAATTTGCTGAATGATTTTGGTTATTTAACCTTGGGAATTCGCGCGAACGCAGAGGCTGGACTTGCTGACATCAGCGAAGAAGCACAAGCGATGATTAGCGGGTATACCAGTGGTTACAATCGTTACCTAGCTGATACCGGCGTTGACAACATAGATCCTGCTTGTGCGGGCCAGCCGTGGGTGCAACCCATCACGCCAGTTGACCTCCTCACCTATGCACAAGGTGTTGCACTGTTGCCAGGTGCTGCCAACTTTACCGGTCCATTGTTCCTCGCAACACCACCTGATCAAATGATGGGTGCAATGAACAAAGCGACTGGGAAAAGTTTTGATCTTGGCTCGTTTGACGCAGCTGATGTAACCATTCCGGACACCAATCCAACCGAAGCCGGCTCGAATGGTTGGGCTATCGGCTCCGATTTAAGTGCCACTGGTAAAGGCATGCTGATTGCTAACCCGCACTTCCCATACACCGGTAACCAGCGTTTCTGGAGTTTCGGTGTTGAAGTACCGGGTGAGATGAAAGTTGTTGGTGGTTCACTCTCGGGTATGCCGGGCGTGGTCAATATTGGTATGACCGAGCACATGGCCTGGACGCATACATTCTCGACAGCATCGCGTTTCACTGTCCATCGTTTAACGCTGGATACGAGCGATCCAGATCGGAAAACGTATTTATTAGATGGTGAACCTGTGCCGATGACCGAGCAATTCCACGAAATTCAGGTGGCTACAGGTCCGGGTACATTTGCGACTTTGCAGAAGCGTAGCTATCACAGTGAGTTTGGTCCGATTATCGTGGTTCCGGGTGCATTACCTTGGGGCACGGATCCATTTACTGGCCAAGAAGTCGCTTATGCATTATTTGATGCGAACTTGCCGAACCTCGATTTGTTTGATCAGTGGTTTGGTATGAACCTAGCGGAAAGCATGGAAGAGTTCCAAGCAACATTCGCGGAAAATATGGGTACCGTATTTAACAATACGATGGCCGTATCTGCAGATGGTCAAGCCTTCTTCACGGATGGTAGCTCGGTACCGAACATTGCACCTGCAGCGCTGCAGGCGTGGGGTGGTAATCAACTGTATCAAACCTTAACAGGTGCTACTGGGTTACCCATATTTCCGGGTGATGACAGTGGCTTTATGCCAAATGGCAAAGTGCCATTTGAACAAGCGCCGCAGCTCAACCGCACTGACTTTGTTCAAAACTCCAATGACAGCTATTGGTTGACCAACCCGGCTGCGCCTATTTCTGGTGTCTCACCATTGTGGGGACCCACTGGTAATCAGCAATCCTATCGTTCACGCATGGGACAGAAGTTCCTTGCTGAAGGCGGTTCGGTTGATGGCCTATTCACGCGTGCCGATTTGGTAGATCGTCTCACCAATAACCGGAACTGGTTAGGAGAGGAAGTACTGAGTGACTTGCTGGCGCAATGTGAAGCGCAAGGCGATACACCCGTTCAAACCGCAAATGGTTCGGTATCTATTGCTCCTGCGTGTGATGCGTTAGGGCAGTGGAACGGTACGATGAACTTGAATAGCGTGGGTGGTATGGTGTTCCGCGAATTTGCTTCGGAGTTCCGTCGTAACCCACAGTGGGTCAACGGTTTTGATGCCGCCGATCCAACCAATACGCCGAATACCCTCGCGGCAAACGATACTGTGCTCCAACAACTTGCTGCAGCACAACAGCGTATCGTTAACGCGGGCTTAGATGTTGCGGCACCGTTAGGCGCTGTTCAGTTTGTTGAGCGTAGCTTGCCGAATGGTCAACCGTCTGGTGTTCGCTTGCCGTGGGCTGGCTCTAATAACATCGAAGGTGGCTTCAACGTATTCAGTAGCAATATGGGTAATGATGGCACCTTACTGCGCCGTCACACCTATCCATTGCTGCCGGGGTCAAACTTGAGTGCTGCTGCCGGTGGCTACCATATTACCTATGGTTCAAGCTGGAAGTTTGCGATGGAGTTTACCGATAATGGGCCGGTTGCTGAGGGTATTTTGACTTACTCGCAAGCATCGAACCCAGAGTCTGATCACTACATTGATCAAACCGAGTTGTACTCATCCGAGCCACAGCTTCGTCCAATTCTATTCAGTAATGAAGATATTGAGGCGAATACTATTGAGGTCTTGGAATTGACAGGGACCAGCGGCGAATAATTCGCCGCGCGTTCTGGTTAAAGTTCTAGCTTAAGTTCTGGCTTTAAAAGCTGAAGCTGCCTTCTAATCGTTGTAGGTGGTCTTCAGCTCCACAAATTTGATAGCGTCCCGGTTGCTCGTTGTTAGCCGGTTGCTGCCATAGCGAAATTCGCGCGGGCAACGGCACTGGGCGTTTAAATGTCACATCAATAGTTCTGACTGCTTGGTTTGCTGAGCGCTCAACTTCTGCCTGCGCACGCGCAGCCATGTACATGCCATGAATGATCGGTTGCTGAAAACCAAACCAGCGCGACAGAAATGGATGTAAATGAATCGGATTGAAATCACCAGATAGACGAGCATATTGCCGCGCTGTCTGCACGCTCAAACGCCAACTTTCTACCTGTTGCCAGTCTTCGCCGGGCATTGTTGCGGTCTTCGCTTCACGCGTTTTGGCGGGCTTTGGTGCATTTTTCGGCATGACTTGGTATTCGGACACGCAGGTGACCACCAATTCATCGTCCTGATAAAATTTCACCGTGAACAGCGGGCGCAGGCGTCGTGGCGATACTTTGGGTCCACGCGCGGGAAGCTTGATGTCCGCATGCATCACAAACTCAGTAGTTGGACTAATCGGCGCATGTTGCTCAAGTGCGTTGCTCACATGCACCAATCCAGGTGCAGGCCATGGAAACTCAGGATCGAGCATTTGTGCCAGATGAACACGCTGAGCTAAGCAATACATGAGCGTTAATGGCACTTCACCCACAAAGCCACCGAATGCATCGTGAAAACTCTGCAATTGCTCTGCACTGAAGGCAGGAGCAACAAACTGACCGGCTATAGTGGTCGCTGCGGCTGTTGCTTGATCATCTCGAGCAACAGTAAATAACGAGCGAATCAGCATGCCCGGAAGTTTTGGCAGCGTAGTATTGGCTTGCGTGTGCATCTCACATCCTTTGAGTCCAAAATCGGACAATAGAATAACATAATTTTGACTTTGCTAGGCGATGCCCGCTAGCATCAAAACACACATAGTATACATGGATTTCCAGCATGCCAGGACCTACCTCTCATCATCGCAACGATAATAAAGAAGTTGTTTTACGCTGTGTTTACATGTTACTCGCACTCTATGAGCGTGAACGCACAGTTGCGGAACTACTTGAAGTACTGGCTGAACGAGAACTGAAAGCCGTCTCAGAGCGAACTATTCAACGTGATCTGGAGACGCTCGATGGCCATTTCGGTTTGCATCAAGCCGGTAAACAAGGGCGTGCGAATCTGTGGGCGGTTGATCCAGTCGATTTTGAACAATTGCTAGAGCTTGAAGACCCCGTAGCGCTTGCGCTAGTGGTTGCTGAACAGCAACTCGATGCATTAGGGCCCATGCATACCTTTGACGCGGTAAAGCCTTTGTTCGAGCGCGCCCGCCAGCAACTCGCTCATCGTGATACTCCAGCGTCACGTTGGCTCGATCGCGTCCGTGTGACCAGTGCCGGCCACCGCTTACTAGGGCCTAACTTAGCGACTGATTTAAATGATCGATTGCAGGATGCTGCCCTCAAGCAAGTGGCTGTGACACTAGATTATCATCGACATCAAGGCGACCCAGCGCAAACCATTGAAGCGACGACTCTGGGGATGTTTTATCGCGGTTCGGTGGCGTATTTGATTATTCGTCAACGCACCGATGGACGGATTCGGCAGTTACCGTTTTCACGCATTAGTCGCATCCAAGAATCGGTCACGTTTGCTGCGGACGTGGGTGAATTCAATCTTGATTCCTATACCCAATCAGGAGCGCTCGCATTTCGATTCGGTGAGCCCTTTCGACTCCAAGCGATCATCTTTAATTCAGTTCGTCGAGAAATTGAAGATGCGCCTTTGGGTGCCGATCAGACATTAAGTGAAATCCCGGGCCAGCCCTTTAACCGGTTACTTGAAGTGACGGTGCCATACACACTCAACTTGATTCAGTGGTTGCTCGCGCGTGCGCCTTATCTCAAAGTTGTGGGCCCGGATGATTTTCGTGAACGATTCAAACAAGAGCTCGCGCAAGCATTAAAGAATATGGAAGTCGACGAGCTTGAAGTGCCGACCCAACGAACCTTTTAAGCATCTTGCTCCTTCAGTTGTTGGCTCCGTTTCTTCTGCTGTCGACGCGAGGCGAGTTGGCGAGCGATAATCACGATTCCTGACGAGCAAAAGAATAAGAAGATGAGTCCCAGCGAACGATTCAATAAATTGTTGAAATCTCGCTGGCCGCTGTAATCCATAAAGTGTAAGCGAAACATCCAATCGGTTATGGCTGAGTATCGATTCCCATAGCCCGCTATAGCCCCATTGTCGGCGCTCACATAGATGACCGTTTGTTCGTCGTCGGCAAAAGTGAAGGCAAATCCTTCGCCAGTTTGTTGTGGTAGTGCAGTCGCTAGGTCTACCTGACGTTCAGTAGCGATAACGCCGGGGCCAGCATAGTTCGCTTGTGCTAGCGAGCGAGCCATTGCTATTGAAGTCGACCAAGGTTCACCGGTATTCGCTTGAATGTAGAGCTCTGTGGTTGGCAAGGTGATTGAATATTGAGGTGTGTCGGCAACCTGATGAAGCGCAATTGAAATAGCCTCAGGGTAAGCTGCAGCGATGGATTGTACGCTAATAGCAGGTGGCTGATTCAAAAATTGAGGCGTTGAAGCGACTCCATATTTCTCACCGGCAAGCGTGGTATGCCCAAGCCAACTAAAATAGAATCCAGATACAACCCAAATGATGACTTGTGCAGCAATGAGAAGCGCTAACAGACGGTGCAGTCGGAATAGGTTACGCATGGAATCGTCTCCCTAGCCGTCTCAATTGCAGGAGCAACAAAGATACCCCCGTAAGGATAAAGACTAAGCTGAGAAGCATAAACACTTGAGCCCACCACGTCGAAATATCAGCACGCTCATCGTAGTCCATGATGTGGAGCATCCACATGAAATCAAAGAGGCGCCAGAAGTCATGCCGCGTGCTTATCAATGCCCCCGAAGCGGCATCAATATAGAGTGTTGTGTTCAAGAGATCTGAGTAAGTCACCTGCCATAGCGGTAACTCAGCAAAGCTCACCTCCTGAGGTAACTGCTCGGTAAGTAGTTGAACCGCTGGTGCCTCATCAATACCACTTGCTGACGTTCGATAATCGTTCGCCAATGCAGTTATGTCAGTTGGTTGCAACACGAGTGATTCCAGTGAGAACGCATCGAGTAAGAGCGTAGTGTTGAGTCCATCTACTTGGTAAACCCACTGCTCGGTCGGAAGTCGTCGCAGCGTTATTGCGGTTATATCGGTATATTGCGCCAGCACTTGTGCGGATGAGGCGATGGTCTCCGGCGCTTGCTCTAGCAATAGCTGTTGTTGCCCTTTGGCATTGGTGTGACTGGCGCCACGAATGTAGTCGAGTTCCAGCCATACCATGTAAGCACCACTGATGCTCCATAGCAGGAGTTGAATGCCTACCAGCCAAGCTAAACGGCGATGCCAAACACGCCAACGAATACGAGTACGCTTCATTTGAAAATCAATTTCTTCTGCAGCTTATAACTGAGCAGGAAGACCATAAACTCAGATAAGGGCTTACCAACAAATGGGGTCAAACCAAGCCATAATAAGCTCTTGGTAAACGCATAGTTGAGCAAAACTAACACGACGGCCAGAGCTGTATACTTAGCCGCATCCCACCTTAGTTGCCCACCGCGCTGAAAGACCCATTGGCGATTCGCGGTAAAATTAAAGATGCCGGAAAACAAACGAGCGCCGGCTATCGCCGCCAAGATTTCACCAGTAAACGCGTAGATCACTGCAAACACGCCGTAATCGATGACCGCCGAGATGATACTGACCCCAGAAAACTTGATGAATTTACGATAGATCATCATAGAGTCAATCAGTGGTCGAAAATGGCTGACTTCGTTGTTGTTCTCGTACACAGTCTCGATAGGAATCGAATCAATCGGAAACTGCATCCGCTTGGTAAACATCAGCATATCGAGCTCGAACTCGTAATGATCGCTGTCGGACTCTAGTAACGCAGGAAGCACAGCAAAAGGTATTCCACGCAGACCCGTTTGGGTGTCTTCAACATCCACCCCCAAACCAAGACGAAACATAAATCGCGAAAAACGATTCCCTATTCGAGACCGTAGTGGGACATCATTGCCATCGAAACAGCGACCACCTAACCATAACGTATCTGGTTGTTGAACCAGTTGTTGCGCTACTCGCGCGATATCGTGTGGGCGATGCTGGCCGTCAGCATCGGCGGTGACTGCCCCCACAGCAGTAATCGATTGTCCGAGTAGCCACTTCATTGCGGTCTTTAACGCAGCGCCTTTGCCACTGTTCTGCTCATGTTCGAGCAGAGTCACAGCATCATACTTAGCGACCTCTTGAAAAACGCTAACTTCCGTGGAGCCGTTATTAACAACCACGAGGTGCTGAAAGGTGTCTCGATATTGTCCGAGTAACTCGGCGATTAAATCGACCAAACGTTGATCAGGATCGAGTGCAGGAATAATAATCACAGGCAGCATTTGATGAGCTGAGTTGTTTTGCATAAATAATTAGGCCGTTAAAATGCCGTAGATAACAAGCGCGATAAACGCACCGAACAGCAAGACGATATAAGCGAGCGCACACACCATAAACTTGAATAGCGTCTTCCACCAACTTTGCTGATAAAACAGCTTTTGAGTAATCAGCATGTAGGTCGCCATCCAGATCAGAATGGATGTTTCTAGCCAATCGGCAATTTCCACGAACTGCGGATTCCCAGTTAGTGCAGTGAGTGAGCTCATACTGACTGACAGCAACGTAAGCCCAGTAATCGACATCAGCAAAAATGCGTGGGTATGCAACGCTACTGCGAGATGTTCTAAATAATAGTGTCGATTGAAAATGTAGATTAGCTTCAAGAACAACGCCCAAAATGGCAGCATCAATAGCATCATCTGTGGTGCCAACGAGACTAAGCGTTGCACCAATATCTTGGGATTATCAGCAAGGTATTGCAATTTAGTGTTGATCTCAGCTTCTTCTGCTTCAGAAAGCCAGCCGATTTCAATTTTCGGACTCAGCTTCTTCGCGGGTTCGCCTTCAACAGCAACAGGTTCTGAGCCAGTAAATGCAGACGAATTTATAGTGTCAAAATCAATAAAGGAAGTGAGAATTAAAAAGGAAATCAACGAAATGAAAAAGTAGAGTCGCAGTGGTGGTACGTATGATGCGTGTCGACCACGAACAAATTCCAAGGAAAGAAAGCCGGGGCGAGCCATCAAACCAACGAGAGTACGATAAAACCGAGAATCCCAATGACCTATTTCGCCAAATAAATCGCCGACCGCAGCAAACATACTACGGACGTATTGCTTGTCTTGTTGACCACACTGATGACAGTACTCACCAATGAGCTCACTGTCACAATTTTTGCAGAAATGTAACGGTGCTGGCAGTTGCGCGCTGGGATCCATTAGCGTCTCTTATTCTTATTCTACTGCTTGCAGTGTAGCTGATTAGAAATAAAAAAGCCTGCATAAAAAAAAGAGCCTATGAAGGCTCTTTTTCAAGGGAAGAAGAATAAGGCGAGTGCTTAGTAATCGCCATTATCGCCGTCTTTCTTGGCGTCTTTGTCTTTCTTTTTTGCTGCATCTTTTTCAGCTTGAAGTTTGTCACGCTGAGCTTCACGCTCTTTACGCAACGCTTCCTTTTCGGATTTCATTTGCTCGCGCAAAGCGTCACGCTCAGATTTTGCTTGTTCAGCTTTTGCTTTCACCTGCTCAGCAGTTTCTTGACCTTTGTCATTCTGCTTCGGGTCTTCGCTGCTTTGTGGTGCTGCAAACGCCATGGTTGACCAAGCTAAAGTAGATGCTGCAAGTAATAAAGTAATTTTCTTCATGAGAGTGACTCCTTGTTTACTGTTTAGGGAACAGCGCAGAATTTCTGCCTTGTCCATACTGCCTCGATGTCATTAAGTGCCACTTTCTCGGTTTCGTCTAGCTATTCGGCATTACTTTTGCTAATTCTTAACATCTGGGGTCTAGTTTAGCACTTTCCTTACTTTATCCGTGAAGTTCGGGCCCTGAGTGGGCTTTTTCAAGTGCTATCAGCCATTCTTTCTTGTCTAAACCGCCACCGTATCCAGTGAGTGAGCCATTGCTGCCGACAACTCGGTGGCACGGAATGACAATACTGATTGGATTTCGATTGTTGGCCATACCAACGGCACGCACCCCTTTCGGGTTATCAACTGCATGTGCGACATCCTTATAACTTGCCAGTTGGCCGTAGGGAATCGCTTGTAGTTGACTCCAGACCGATTGCTGAAAAGCAGTTCCTTCAGCAGCTAAAGGCAAGTCAAAATGTTGCCGCTCTCCGGCAAAATACTCTTTGAGTTGTTCTAACGCTCGGTCAACCACTGCACATGAAGTACTTGAATTGACGGGTTCTTCAGTAAAGTAAACCTCGGTCACCGCGTTGCCATCGCTGCCCACATAGACTAGGCCTAGCGGAGTCATCACCGTGCCACAGTGGGGTGAAGTCATTTTTTTCATTGGTACGTTCATCCTCTTTCTGATCGGATAAAATTCGTTAGTTAGGGTTCTAGCATAATCGAAATAAGCTGTGCTAGTGTCGATTAACTTTAGTTAAGGATAGCTCATGAAAAGCTCTAATTCTGCTCGCTTTCGACCACAGTTAGGCCCTGCTGCACTGGTAGCCGCCGCATTTATTGGCCCAGGCACGGTAGTGACTGCATCTTTGGCTGGAGCAAATTACGGCTATGCACTCCTTTGGGCCTTGGTATTTTCCGTTATTGCGACCATCATTTTGCAAGAAATGGCCGCGCGACTTGGTGTCGTAACGCAGCAGGGGCTGGGTGAGAACATTCGTGCAGCAATCTCCAACCCACTGGTTCGTTGGTTCGTGGTTGCTTTGGTCCTCAGTGCCGTGGTGATTGGCAATAGCGTGTATCAGGGCGGTAATCTCACCGGAGCCAGTCTCGGTATTGCCGGGCTGGGCGAAAGTGGTTGGTTCCCTGTCTTGCCGGCTCAATTAGTGCCGTTAATACTTGGGGTGCTGGCGGCTACGCTGCTATGGCTTGGGAGTTATAAGGTACTCGAGCGAGTGTTGATCGCATTAGTGGTAACCATGAGCATTGCATTTGTGGTGACCTTTGTATTGACTGACCCGGATTGGAGTGCGTTGTTCAGTGGGTTACTGATTCCAAGTATTCCTGCCGGTGGATTGCTGACGGTGATAGCGCTCATTGGTACTACGGTGGTGCCGTATAATTTGTTTTTACACTCGTCTACTGCGGCACAAAAATGGCAGTCACCTGAACAACTTGGCGAAGTTAAACGCGACCTTTACGTGTCCATACCGCTCGGCGGTTTTATCTCAATTGCGATAGTTGCCACCGCGGCATCTGCATTCTTTGGAACTGCGGCCACTATTGAAGGAGCCGCCGATCTAGCTGTGGGTTTGCAACCATTATTTGGTGATGCCGCAACAGCGTTTATGGCTATTGGACTTTTTGCCGCTGGGCTGTCTTCGGCACTAACTGCGCCGTTGGCATCTGCATATGCGCTAAGCGGCGTTCTCGGCTACGAGCGCAATTTAAAAGGGGTGCCGTTTCGACTCACCTGGTTGGCCATTCTTGCCATCGGAGTAGGTATTGCATCAATGGGTATTCGCCCGGTCAGTGTGATCTGGTTTGCACAAGTCGCGAACGGTTTATTGTTACCCTTGATGGCAGGCTTCTTACTCTGGGTATGCAATCGTGATGTACTGGGTGAGTGGCGCAACAACTGGCGACAAAATACATTGGGCATGATTGTGTTGCTAGTTGCGTGTGGTCTCGGCGGGCGGAGTTTGGCAAGTGCGTTTGGATGGCTGTAGGCTAGTCGCCAAATAACATTTCAACTTCAATACCAACTAGCCAACGTGGTCGACGTGACTCTTCAACGAACTCACGCGGCCAGTGCAAGCCAACCCAGCTTTCCACATAGATCCAATCACGCATAAAGCGACTCCGATGGAGCGCTCGTAGTCCGTAATCTTGCATGGGTACTGCATTGCGTGTTTCACCGTACCACCACACCTCACCACCGATAGCGCGCTCCGGATGGTACATAAAATAGAGTTTTTCTGAGGCGTGCCAACGAATACCCTCGGTCCGTTCAGCAAAGGTGCCGCGAATCCAAAACTTATTAAACCAACGTTCCCCGAAAGCTTGGTCATGCTCTATGGTTTGCGCAATACCAAAGCCGTCGCTATCACGCCAAAATCCGACCGACTGCAAATGGATTTCACTCGCATCGCTGAGAATGGTCTCAAAGCGGTACCGAGCACGCACATATGGGTCTAGGTCGATACCACCGCGGAAACCTGCGCCTATCGAAAAACTATGATGATCTTCAACATATGGGTCAAAGCCGAGTCCAACCATCCATTCCTCATCACTTTGATCACGTCGAATCACGGATGGACGAGTAGTTTGGGTGTTGTTGATAATATCGTCGAAATCACCACGACCAATGAAGGCTGAAAATTGTCGTTCGGCATGAGGGAATACAACGCTGGCGCGAAAACTAGAATCTATTTTGAAGCCGTCATACTCGTCCCATTCTGGGCGTATCGAAAGACTTCCGTAAGCGGTGTCGTAGTCTGCTGGATTGACTTCGTCTGCAAAAAACGAGTCGAGCCATGCCGCAGTGGCGCTGACCGAGCTCTTTATACCGTCACGCAGATCATCGATCATTTCCGGTGGTGGATTCTCGGGCTGTTGCGGATTCGCTTCAGAGGTCTGAGCATAGGCAGCCGAGAGCATCGCAGCGTAGATTAGCGCACCGATCCAATACCTCGAGAACTGCAGTTGACTCATGCCTACCTCCAACTTTCCATGTCTATTCAACATACTAGGAAAGTTGAAGGCTGACTAGTTGGAATCGATTAAATGCTGACCCGTTTATAGTTTCGATACGCAGGTTGCCAGAACTGGCTATCGATGCGTTGGCGAAGGGTGTCGTCACTAATTTCGAGTGCTAAATCTTGCTTTTGTGCCACCTTTGCTACCGCGAAAGCAATTTGTTTACTGAGCTCAGCAATAGACGTGATGGCTGGAAGTAAATGCTCACTTTCCCCGGTTACTTTCGGCGATGCCTCGGCAAGTGTTGAGCTTGCGGCAATTAACATGGCATCACTAATGGAGCGAGCTTTGACTGCTAGCACGCCCAGTCCGATACCTGGGAAAATATAGCTATTGTTGCACTGCGCAATCGGAAACTCCTGACCTTGGAACTTAACCGGGTCAAAGGGACTACCGGTGGCAACGATGGCTTGTCCATCGGTCCACTCAATAATGTGCGCAGGGTGCGCTTCAATTTGTCGTGACGGATTCGACAATGGGAAGATAATCGGTGCCGACGTGTATTGATGCATGGCACGAACCACTTGCTCGGTGAATAAGCCTGGCTGCCCAGAAACACCGATAAGAATAGTCGGTTGAGCGCAGTGCATGACGTCTAATAGCGATGGATAGTCGCCGCTGTGTTCCCAAGTTTCCAATGCTGAGCGCGGCTGTGCCAGCGCGGCTTGAAAGTCTCTGAGACCTTCCATCCCCTCTGTCAATAGTCCGAAGCGGTCGACCATGAAGACTTGCTGGCGCGCTTGCTCGTCGGATATTCCTTCAGCAATCATTTGTTGGATAATTTGCTCAGCAATACCACATCCCGCAGAACCTGCGCCAACAAAGACGACCTTTTGCTGGCTCAGTTGCACGCCCTTGACCTTACAAGCGGCCAGCAAAGTGCCGACCGTAACTGCGGCGGTGCCTTGAATGTCGTCGTTGAAACAACAGAAGTTATCGCGATATTTACGTAAAATTGGCATTGCATTCGGTTGTGCAAAATCTTCAAACTGAATCATGGCCTCAGGCCAGCGCCGCCGCACTGCATGCATGAACTTCTCAATAAACTCATCATACTCGGCTTGCCCAATACGCTTGTGCCGCGAGCCCATATACATAGGGTCATTCAAGAGTTTTTCGTTATTGGTGCCCACGTCTAAACAAACCGGCAAAGTGTAGGCAGGGCTGATGCCACCACAAGCGGTATACAAACTTAATTTACCAATGGGAATGCCCATTCCGCCGATACCCTGATCACCGAGGCCTAAAATTCGCTCGCCATCGGTTACCACAATGACTTTCACTTTGCGCTTGGTCGCATTACGCAAGATGTCATCGAGTTGGTCACGCTCTTCATAAGAGACGAACAGTCCGCGAGAACTGCGATAGATATCGGAAAACTGCTCACAGGCATCACCCACCGTCGGGGTGTAAATGATTGGCATCATTTCTTCGAGATGATTCTGCAATAAGCGGTAAAACAAAGTTTCATTGTTGTCTTGAATAGCACGCAGATAAATATGTTTATTCAGCGCAGTATCAAAGCTGGAATATTGCAGGTAGCAGCGTTTGACTTGTTCTTCAATCGTCTCATAGCGCGGTGGCAATAAACCCGTTAGATTAAAGGCTGCACGTTCTTCGCGAGTAAAAGCACTACCTTTGTTCAATAAAGGTGTTTCTAACAGATTGGGGCCTGCATAAGGAATATACAGCGGATTCTTCATGAATCATTCTCCTCGCGCTATAGTCAATAGGGCGCCCATTATGCCAAAAAATAAGGACTAAAACATGAGTAATCAGGCCAGTGTCGTCAATCTCACGTTGGTTGAAGGCTATAAATTTGAAGTCGATTTTGGTGATTTTGGAACCATCACAACTGATGAACCGGAGCCGCTTGGAAGTGGTTCGGGTCCCAGTCCGAGTCAATTGCTTGCCGCAGCAGTGGCGAATTGTATGGCGGCGAGCTTAATGTTTGCGGTCCGCAAATATAAGGGCGACCCCGGTCAAATGAGTGCGCAAGTGACCGCCACCACCGAGCGTGTTGATGGACGTTTGCGGGTAACGCACTTAGATGTCGACCTACGCTTGGGTAATCCCGCTGTCGAATTGCCGCAACTAGACAAGATCTTGGCGCAATTTGAGGACTTTTGTGTGGTGACTCAAAGTGTCAGGCAGGGCATTGAAGTGACAGCGAAAGTGCATGACAGCACTGGCATGGGTGTTCGTTCAAGCACCAAATAACTGCTGGCCCGAGTTCATTAATATCCAACTCGTCAGAATATACTTATCGTTGGACTCTGGCACGGTGCCGCGATGAGTATGGGTGAAGTACCCCGGTGCAATGACCATGCGTCCAGCTTTGGGCTGAATGCTGCGGTTCTGATAATAGAAGTCCGTAGTCCCACCTTGTTCGACGTCATTTAAGTAGAACATAAACAGTAAGCTTCGATGTAGCGCTTCGACGCTATTTTTCTCTGGGTACACTTCACAATGCCAGTAGTTGTAGTTGCCTTTGCCCTGCGGATACTTCTGCGCTTGAATGGGTCCCATGCGATACAAAAACTGCATGTACGCCTCTTCATTGCCGGCTGCGATGTCGTCAAAGTTTTCATGCGTTAAAGCGGTTGGCTCGCCGGTTTGCGGATGTTTGATTTGCAGTGCTACGGGCGCAATGAGGGCAAAGCGGTACTTGGTAAAATATTCTACGGCATGTTTTCGAGTGGCCGCTTGAATGACCGCAAGGGCATCTTGATAATCGGGATGCTGATTAAGGTACAAGTCTTCACTGACTTTCTTGCTGGTATCTACACCACCACCTGTTCGACCTTTGGTAAGGTGCGGACTCGCATCAAAACGCTGAATGAAGTCGCGACAAAACTCAGCCGACAGCGCGTCATCATAAACTTCAATAAAATCGACAGCCACAACAGATCCTGATTCGAAGATAGATAGCCATACACTAGCTGATGTCGCTGCAAAAAAGAAGGCGCGGATTCGTGAGAAGCCGCGCCTTTAATTTTGAATGTCTGTCTGTCATTTCAATTCAAAAAAAGTAGCCATCCATGGCGAAGCCATCCGTGGTTCGCACATCCGTGAAACAAACTGCACAGTGAGTATGAGCCGCTTTTTATGGATTGTCTTTGAAACGATTTGAAGAAGTTTGAAATGGCATATTCACAACGGTTTCAACCAGCGTATCGGGATTTGTAATCACCGCATAACCGCCGTTCTCTACCAACAGACGCCGAATTGTATCGTTTGCAACTATGGTGTAGAGAATAAAGGTAGTGTCATCATCGTTGGCACGCATTGCTTCGAGTAAGCGCATGCCGGCAAGAGGGTCATCACCTCGTCCCATATCCGAAATGACGAGATCATAATTATAGAGTTGAAGCAGAGTCAGAGCATCTTCGGTGGTTGTCACGTTGTATACACCAAAGCTTTTACCTTCAAAGAATGCTGCTTCGCGCTCGTTATTGCTGGGATTATCATCGACCCAGAGAATTCGACCGATGACTTGAAGGGGCTCGCCGTATTTCACTTCCCGAGCGGTAGTCGCCTCGGAGTTAAAGGTTGTCATCACTGCCGGAATCGCCAGAATTCCGACTAAAAACATAGCCGCGATGGTGAACCAGGCTCCATTTTTATTATGGATATTTGGGTTGTGCGGTTGGGTTGGTGGCTGCTCAACATTCGGCTGAGCAATACGCCGGGCAAGTTCCGGAGCCAGTCGATAACCTCGCCCGCGCAGTGTTTCAATGACCGGCGACTGATAGTGATGGGATTTAAAAAATGTTCGCGCATCAGCAACCAGCCGCGATGCTGACCAATTGGACACCACTGAACCTGTCCATAAATTTTCCAAGACCTCTTGCTGACTGACCGATGCAGGATAACGGGAGATCAGTAATATCATCAGACGGATGATGCGACTATCTACGTTTAACAATTGCCCCTGATAGTCTATGCAGAGTTGCTCTGAGTCGATCGTAAAGCCATCAAATGTGTACTTCAACGGAGCCTCTATTTTCATCAAGTAACCCACCGCTCGATTATGCCACGAGCGGCGGTGAATACTAGCGTCTTGTATGAAAATACATCACTTGTCTAATTCAGTAATACGAAGGTAAGGCTTTAGAGTTTTCCAACCTTGTGGGAATTTCTTCTTAGCATCCTCATCCGAGACTGTCGGGCGAATGATGACCGGATTGCCTGGACGCCAATCTGCTGGGCACGCAACTTCTTGCTTGTCTGTGGTTTGCAAAGCATCAATCACCCGCAAAATTTCGTCGAAGTTACGACCAACAGTCATGGGATAGGTCATCATCAGACGAATTTTCATGTTGGGATCGATGATGAACACCGAACGAACGGTTGCGGTGACGCTCTCGTTCGGATGAATCATGTCGTACAACTGCGCAATTTTCAGTTCTTTATCAGCGACAATCGGAAACTCCAACACGGTATTCTGAGTTTCGTTCACATCCCGAATCCAGCCTTTGTGTTGCTCAACCGTATCGGTCGACAAACCAAGCGGTTTGACATTACGTTTTGCAAACTCAGGAGCGAGTTGTGACGTCCGTCCCATCTCAGTTGTACAGACTGGCGTATAGTCAGCTGGATGACTAAAAAAGAAGACCCATGAGCCATTCGCCCACTCGTGGAGCTTAATGGGGCCATTCGTGGTGTCGATGGAAAAATCAGGTGCGGTATCACCGATACGTAGTGCCATAGCAAACCTCCTCAATAGTTAAAAGTGAACAGTGAACAGTGAATAGAAAAAATGGCGCATACGATTTGCTTTTTGATTTTCTGTTCTCTGTTCACTATTTACCATTAGTTTAGTTGACCACCTCTTGGGTCGTTAGTTTGATTTACGCTAAGTTATTCTGCCTGGCTCACCTTGATGGCAGAATCCGGAAGTGGTTGCAATAACGGTTCTAATTGTTCGACGGGACTGGTGAACCAGTAATCAATATCGTCGATTGATACAAAGAATGGCATGCGGTGATGGTATTCGGCACAGGTTTCATTCGGTGCAATCGTCAAACTGACGAGTTCTGGATGCTGTTGTCCATGGAATACGAGTCCCCCCATGAATAAAGGGCTGTTGTGACTGCTTTCGAACAGGTACTTCACTTTACGACCCTCTTCGGTTCGCCACTCGTAGTATCCTGAAACTGGAATCATACAGCGTGATTGAGTAAAAGCGCGCTTAAAGGTGGGCTTCACTGCCGCTGTTTCTACTTGGGCATTAATCAGAAGTTTTGTAGCCCAAGTTGGCTGAATACCCCAGCGTGTCGGTACTTGCTGTATTGACTCTGTTGTTTGATTCCACATCAATGTGTCAATACGCTGAGTAGGGCGCAAGTCTGTATTATCCTGCGTTTTGAATTGGATACCTAACTGTTCGCCCAAATATGCTGTTAATGGCGCAGCAATCACATTCATCCGGCCACACATTGCATCGCTCCTTCAATTAAGTACGTGAGTTCAGTGTATTCATTTCTGCTTACATTTGTTCATGAACATCGCAAACACTTTTAAACAAAGTGAACTAGACTCTTTCTCAATTCAACTCGGTGTGGGAGAAAATAATGAAAATAACGTATTCGACCGGATTAACGACAATCGCCCTTAGTACACTTTTGGTATCTGCTGCTGTCCAGGCTGATACCAGCGCCTATGATCAAGTCGTGCGTTCAAGTTATCAACAGAGCCTGCCAGGCGCCACCATTCATATCTCACGAGCTGGTGAGACCGTTTATGCGACGGCGGCTGGCATGGCTGATCTGGAACTCGCCGTCCCTATGGCAAATGATCATGTGTTCCGTTTAGCCTCGGTTACCAAACAATATACCGCTGCAGCGATTCTGCGGCTAGTTGACGAGGGCAAACTACAACTCGATGATACCGTTGCCAAGTGGTGGCCAGAATTAGCGTTTGGCGATGTTACGGTGCATCAATTATTGAATCACACGTCAGGTATTGCCAGTTACACGAGTATTCCCGGCTATATGAGTGATACCCGTATTCAACGCGACCTGACAACTGCCGAATTGATTGAGGTGTTCGCAGAATTACCACTCGATTTTGATCCGGGGACTGAATGGCGTTACAACAACTCAGCTTATGTGATGCTTGGTGCGATTATCGAGAAAGTGACTGCGCAGCCTTGGGATAGTTACATTGTTAACCGGTTATTGAAGCCGTTGGGCATTACCGATACGGGCTATTATCCTGATAGTAAAATCACACCACGCCGCATCTCTGGGTATCATAATAGCGAAGATGGACCGGTTAATGCGCCACATTTAAGCATGACTCAACCGCATGCTGCGGGAGCATTATCAGCAACGGCCGCAGATGTGGACAAATGGCAGGTTGCACTACATAGCGGCAACGTTATCTCAGCGACCAGTTACGAAAAAATGATTACTCCCGAAGACGTTGCCGATGATTACGGCTATGGAATCGCCGCCGGTAAGCTGCGTGGTTGGGATGCCTTGTCACATGGTGGCGGTATTCATGGTTTTAGTACCTACGCATTGTGGTTGCCAGAGCAGGAAATATCGGTCGTTGTGCTGTCGAACATTGCCGGTGGATCTGCCAGCCCAACAGACATCGCTTTCCGTTTAGCCGCAATTGCTGCAGGGAATCCGTTCCCAATTGAAAAGCCTGCAGTCGAAATGAGTTCAATGGAGTTAGAAAAGCTCGTAGGCACCTACCAAATCAATGACGACACTAAGCGCACATTGAAGCTGGAAGATGGCCGTTTGATGAGTCAACGCCAAGGTGGCATGCCTTCAGTTGTTATCCCTGTGGGAAATGATCAGTTTGCTCTAGAAGGCTCAGCTGCCTATTTTGAAGCGGTTCGAGATGAAAGCGGTAATGTCACTGGTGTCGATTTCTACCAAGTGAATAGCGCTGAGGCTGAACATGCTAAAAAAGTGAGCAACGATGTTGCGATGCGCAATGTCAGCTCGCTAACTGCCGAGCAACAAGAGCGTCTGGTGGGTGAATATGAGCTGCAACCCGGCTTCGTCATTACCATTCGTCGCACTGATGCAGGCATGACTGCTCAAGCAACCGGGCAGAATGCATTCCCGGTGCAGTCTGAAGGCGAGAACGTGTTATTCAATGACCAGTTTGGTATCGAGATGGAATTCGAACTGAGTGCT
>PYVG01000198.1 GCA_003030745.1 Pseudidiomarina aestuarii
GTGGGCGACGGTTTTGCAGTTGCTGCGCAGCGTGGCAGTGAACACCGTGATCCTCTCACGCCAACTGGATTCACTAGTAATCATGCGGGTGGCACTTTGGGTGGCATCAGCACGGGTCAATCGTTACGTATGGAGTTAGCGTTTAAACCGACTTCGAGCATTACGATTCCCGGTACCACCATAGACACGCAGGGTGCGACCCAAGAAATCGCTACCCGCGGCCGCCATGATCCTTGCGTTGGTATTCGCGGCGTTCCCGTTGCCGAGGCGATGGTTGCTCTGGTTTTGATGGATCACTGGCTCCGTCATCGCGCCCAAAATGCCGATGTATCTCATTCATTTCCGGATATTGAACGTTAAGCTGTGCAACATCATTACTCTCAACTGATTGAATTATTTGCTGAATGTTTCGAGCGTTCGTATCGCACGCGATTGGTTGCGGGTGAGGATGAACCTTATTATCAACCGGCTACGACAGAACAGTTGGCGGAAGTGGTGTTTGCGCATGGATTTTTTGCATCCGCACTTCATGAAATAGCGCATTGGTGTATTGCGGGTAGCCGACGTCGCACGCAATTCGATTATGGTTATTG
>PYVG01000199.1 GCA_003030745.1 Pseudidiomarina aestuarii
CGATGCGTCGTGAAATACCACCTGCACGCGGGTTGTTTGGCATTAACACCAAGTAGCTACCAGCGAGTGAAATAAAGGTAGTTAACGCAGCGCCTTTTTGGCCGCGTTCTTCTTTATCGATTTGGACGATGACTTCTTGGCCTTCCTTGATCACTTCCTTGATATTAGGGCGACCGGAAAAGCTATAACCAGAGGGGAAATACGTTTTAGCGATTTCTTTGAGAGGTAAAAAGCCGTGGCGCTCTGCACCATAATCAACGAACGCAGCCTCTAAGCTGGGCTCGATACGGGTAATTTTACCTTTATAGATATTGGATTTTTTCTGTTCATGACCTGGCGATTCAATATCGAGGTCATATAGACGTTGTCCGTCAACGAGCGCAACCCGCAATTCTTCTTGCTGGGTCGCATTAATGAGCATTCTTTTCATAGTTGTGACTCTTCACATACTTAGCCACAACACGGCACGAAAGGCTTACAGCCGTCGCGATTTCGAGTTCAAATTGTAGTGTGCCATAGCGCTCTCACAGCGTGTACTGACGCCCCCCGTCGTAATGGCTTTGCGACGTGAGGTTGCAATTGGT
>PYVG01000200.1 GCA_003030745.1 Pseudidiomarina aestuarii
GGGAAGAGGCCGACCAGTATGAAGTGATTGGCGTAAAAAGCACCTTCCGCTTAGCACAGCGCCCAGAGAGCTTCGACGTGCTGCGTTATGACCGGCAAATCGTTAAACACAAAGGCAGCGACACTATCCTGCCAAGCGCAGCGCCGTTTAATGTGCTGGATAAAAGCGTGGCGGATGTGAGTTTTATCGTCGGCATGTTGGTGGATAAATTCCAATACCACTTGCCGCTGTATCGCCAACACCAGCGCTTAGCCGCAGCGGGCATTACTTTAAGCCGCAGCACACTGGGCACCATCGTGGCACGCGGTATTGATTTACTCTATCCGATTGTGGATGCGATGCTGACCAGCATCTTACAAAGCCAGGTGCTGGCAATGGACGAGACGCCGATTAAAGCAGGCAAAGCGGGCCCGGGCAAAATGAAGCAAAGTTACTTCTGGCCGGTGTATGGTGATAAGGATGAAATTGTTTTTACCTTCTCCACCAGCCGCGGGCGGCAACATATAGAAGAGATATTAAAACATCGCTTTAAAGGCACCTTATTAAGCGATGGCTACAGCGCCTATGCCAGTTATATCAAAGC
>PYVG01000201.1 GCA_003030745.1 Pseudidiomarina aestuarii
GAAGCGGATGCATTGCGATTGCGTGTGCCTATGCATTTCCAGAAGCCGAAGTGGATGCACTCGATATCTCACCTGAGGCGTTAGCAGTCGCAGAACAAAATATCGAACTACATCAGTTGGAAGGCCGCGTAATCCCGTTACTCTCTGACCTTTATGAGACCGTGCGCGGCGAACGTTATGATTTAATTGTGACGAATCCGCCTTACGTGGATGCAGACGACATGGCAGATTTACCGGCTGAGTTTCATCATGAGCCAGAGTAGAGTCTTCCTGCTGGTGAAGATGGTTTAGACCTAGTCCGGACTATTTTGCGCGAAGCTCCTGAGCATCTGACGGAACATGGCGTATTGGTGTGCGAAGTCGGCAATTCGATGCTAGCGCTACAAGAGGCATTTCCTCAGGTGCCATTCGAATGGGTTGAGTTTGCTTTCGGTGGTGACGGTGTATTCGTGCTGTCCCGCGCAACATTACTCAAACATCAGTACGAATTTTAAGGTAAGGATGACACATGGCCGGTAATAGTTTTGGTGAATTATTTCGCGTCACCACGTTTGGTGAAAGCCACGGTGCCGCCATTGG
>PYVG01000202.1 GCA_003030745.1 Pseudidiomarina aestuarii
GATAGCAACGCAGATGTATATGTGATGCCAATTACCGGCGGGCAACCAACGCGCTTGACTTATCATCCGAGCGGTGACGTGGTGAATGGTTGGAGCCCAAATGGCGATAAAGTCCTATTCGCTTCCAATCGTGAAATACTCAATTCACGCTCCAATCAACTATTTGAGATTGCGGTCGACGGCGGTTACCCGACGAAAGTGATGACCGCGGTAGCTTATGAAGGACAATGGTCTGATGATGGCGAGCGACTCGCGTATCGACCTAACAATATGGCTTATTCAGGCGCGAGCGGTTGGCGTTTGCATCGGGGTGGCAGTACGCCACCCATTTGGATTATGGATGTCGCGGATAATAAACTTGAGCGCGTGCCACACCCGAATGCCAACGAGCACAATCCATTTTGGCTCGGTGACTCCGTTTATTTCCTGTCCGATCGCGACAATGTCGCCATGAACCTATTCCGCTATGACGACGGTGACGTGGAACAACTCACCCAGCATAGTGACTGGGATATTCAAAGTGCCAGTGGCCATGGCAACCACGTCATTTATGAAGCGGGTGGCTATTTGTACCTAAT
>PYVG01000203.1 GCA_003030745.1 Pseudidiomarina aestuarii
TCTTTCATGATCTGCACCAGACCTGGTGGGATTTTCCACTGGCGATTATCATCGCTGACCACCATCACTGATTTCTTGTTGATTTTGATGACCACCCCGAACACTTGGCCTTCTTTGGCCTTGAAGTGCACTTTTTGGCCTAAACGTAGCTGGCTTAGAACAGTGATATCGTTTTGCAAACGCAAGTTCTCTATCCGCTTGCAGATAAGCTCGTTCAGGTCGTGTAATTCGTCTAAGGTTAGGTCTTCTATGCGCATATCGCCTCCGTCTGGAGGCTATTCTACCGAAGTGGCGGGTAAAGCAAAGAGATCAGAGCGCAGTGGATTATCAGCGAACTTAGTTTTCCAATACCGTGGCGTCAGTTCGTGCACCAGGCTGGCAGGGTGTTGGCTGATGCGCAGCAGCACATCGGTCAGATAATCGTTTACATTGATATTATGTAAGCGGCAGGTCACTATCAGGCTTTGGATAACGCCAACATGCTCTGCACCGATTTCTGTCCAACAGAACAACCAATTTTTTCTCCCCATGGGTATGGGCCGAAGCGCCCGCTCCAGATGGTTTGTATCCAGCGG
>PYVG01000204.1 GCA_003030745.1 Pseudidiomarina aestuarii
AGCAAATCAGCAAGTGATTTTGTTGGCATTGGAAGATTTAGATGCGCCGGAAATCGCAGATATTCTGCAAATTAGCCATGGGGCCGTTCGGGTTCGCTTGAATCGCGCTAAGACAGAGTTAACGGAGCTTATGCAAAATGACAAATGATTTAGACTTAGCTCAGCTCGCAAAAAGCTGGCAGCAACAAACACCGAGCACACCACTTCCAACTGCCGCTGATTTAGCCACAATTAAATCTCGTCAACGGCGGCAGCGCTGGCTGATGTATGCAGAGTGGTTCGGTGCGTTGATGATGGTGGCTACCGCGTGCTGGCTGGTTGTGGCGGTGCCCGATGCGCTGGGCTATTTTGCAGCAGCATTTCTTGCGGTTGGCGCTGTGAGCACCTTCTATGTGAGCTGGCAGGTGCATCGCCCTATCTTAGCCTATGACAACTGCAGCAGTGACAGTCTGTTGAAGTTTCGACTACGAACTGCTCAGTTCACTTTGCGCTACTACCGCTACACCCAGTTCTCTTGTGCGGCGCTGGTATTGTTTGCACTGTTATTATGGGTATTGCATTGGTTT
>PYVG01000205.1 GCA_003030745.1 Pseudidiomarina aestuarii
GTCAGTCCCGTTAAACCTCGATTCCCCGGCATAGATAAATCCAGCAAGATGAGTTCGATTTGGGGCTCGGCTTGTAACATGGACAATAATTGATGGAAGGTTGCCGCTTCTTTGATGTCCGTTGCCAATGTTTCCGTCAACGCTTGACGGAGGGCAGCTCGGAATAACGGATGATCGTCGGCAATAATTGCACGGGCCATGTTATTGGTTTGATCGTTGGAAAAAGGATACCCCATGCTAGCGTGTCCGAATGTAAAAGTCAGTCATTGCCGGAGCAAAATGCTCCGGCAACAACTGTGCGGGGTTAGAAACGATACCCCACAGTCAGGGAGACAGTACGCGGGTCGCCATAGTAACCAACGATAGTATCTTCACCACCCAAACCTGGGCCAGTGCGATTACCGTTCGCGTCACGTGGCGCTGCGAAGTTATAACCAGCTAAGCGGTATACTTTGTTGCCGATGTTTTTCACATGCAGGCCAGCAGACCAATTGCCGTCATTGGAGTACCACATCAAACTGGTGTTGAAGAGGCTATAGCCGCCCATGTCCAACATTGATGGTA
>PYVG01000206.1 GCA_003030745.1 Pseudidiomarina aestuarii
ACTTCCTCAGAAAGTAGAGTCTTCATCGTCGAAGATATTCGACGATGAAGAACCTTCTTCCGCATATTCAGTTGGCGCAGTGCCCGGCAAAAAGTATTCAAATCTCGTGGTGTAGTCGCTATTGCGGCTTAGTTTTCCGGTCGCCATATCAATGCGCGCTGACACAAGGTCCGGTGGCACATCAAATGGCTCGGTCGGAACGTCCTGAACCGCTGTTTCCATAAACTCAATCCACATTGGCAAAGCGGTTTTTGCACCTGCCTCAACACCACTAATTTCTTGCTCAGAACTATCTAAGTTTTCATTCATGGTGCTCGAACCCAGCGCACGCTCAAGATTATCGAAGCCCACCCACGCCGTGGTTACCAAACCACTGACATAGCCCGAGAACCAAGTATCTTTAACGTCGTTGGTCGTACCCGTCTTACCCACAACATTACGGTCGGCTTTGCGAACAATTGGTTGCGAACGTTGAATGCGCCACGCGGTGCCATTCCAACCGGTTTTGTGCTGCCAACTACCACCACCCCAGACTGCAGAGTTCATGGCTTGTGTAATTAA
>PYVG01000020.1 GCA_003030745.1 Pseudidiomarina aestuarii
AAGATCGCCTAAAGGAAATTATCTAATTTTAAAAATCGGCGTTTCCTTTTAACTGAGCTTAACGCACGCGGTCGCCTTGGCCGCGGCCGAGGACGGTCATGAAGATGTAGCGGAAGTAGTTGTTGAGAGACATGGAGGCGAGCATGCGGGCGTCGGTTTCGGCAAGTAGGACTGGGGTGGACATGTCGATGTCGTTTACCTGAGCTAAGCCCGTGATGCCTGGTCTTGCGTCGAGCACGCCGCGTGAGCTCCGCTCCGCAATTAATTCTTCTTGGTTGAATAAGCACGGGCGGGGGCCGACTAGGCTCATCTCACCTTTTAGTACGTTCCAAAGTTGGGGAAGTTCATCTAGTTTTGTACGACGCAGGAAACCGCCGAATGGTGTAATTGAGGATGTGTTAGCGAGGTGACTTGCTACGGATGCTGTATCGAGACTCATCGTCCGAAACTTTACCAATGTAAACGGCTTGCCGTTGCGCCCTACTCGTTCTTGCCGGAACAGCGGTGAGCCGGTATCAAATAGGCCAATAATATATAGCAGAACTAAGACAGGGAATCCGAAAACTAGACCTAGTAGTGCGAAAGTAAAATCTAAGAGCCTAATCATTCGTGTTTACCCTGACTTATTCAAAGACGCCATCGTCTTTGTAATTGCTACTTCAAACGGAACTGGCGGTTGCCAACCCAGCTTATCGCTTGTGTGTTGAATATCGATTTGTAGCGAGCCAAACAAGCGGTCATATATACCTTCACGCCCAATTATTTTGCATGCAAAACGCAATAACGCAGGCGGAAACTTAAATAACCGAGGTCGCTTACCCAACGCCCCTGTCATTTGTCGCAAGAGCTCGGCAGTAGTCACCTCCTGTCCATCACTAACCAGAAAGGACTGCCCTGCTGCCGCTGGATGACGCGAACAAACAAGAATCACGTCGACTAAATTTTCAATGTAAACCAAGCTCCGAAGCCCCTTGGCGGAACCAAGCGGTAACGGTAAGTTCTTGGCAGCGAGATTCATGAGGGACCGAAAGTTGGCTTTTACGCCTGGTCCATATACCAAAGGAGGACGAATGATAACTAACTCCATGGGGTAATCGTTACAAAGCTCACGAAGTGCTTGCTCAGCTTCAACCTTCGACACTCCATACGGATCAACGGGAGCATATTCAGAGGCCGAGCTAAAGGGCTTTCGATTCGTCGTCGACTCACCATGCACCTTTACCGAACTCAAGTAAACAAAGCGCCGCACCCCTGCCTCCGCGGCAGCGCGCGCTAAATGAAGAGTTCCTGTTACATTGACCTCGCGGTATTTATCTATCGCATCGGGTACTTCATTCATCACATGCGCTCGAGCAGCGCAGTGAATCACGCAATTTACATCACTGAGAGAATCACTTAGGTCTGGTAACGCTACCAAATCACAAATCACTTCAGATGCACACTCAATCTCCGATGGACGACGGACCAACAACTTCAGCTCCGCATGCGGCACAAGAGAGGCTACTGCCCTACCAACAAAACCACTAGCACCTGTCAGCAAAATCATCGACGTTCTCCGGCAACAATAATGTCATCGACAAGTTGCTTCATGATTTCAGAGCGCGCATATTTTGAACAAAAGCTGTCACGTGACACGCTAACAAGAGTCAAATCGTCAAGAGCAGCTACAGCACCAGAGACATCTCCCGGTGCAAAAACTGCTGCATTCTCAACCTCAACACGCAAGAACTCAGCGGCATAGCCTGCAACACCTGCCCAAATTGGCTTTCCAACCGCCGCATATTCGAAAATCTTTGAAGGAAGAACTTTAGTAAAGGCCTGATAGTCATTCAAATGCAGAAACAAAATGTCTGCTGATAAATAGGCCTCAATCAACTCTTTACGGTTCGTGGGAGGGCGAAATTCGATATTTGAAATACCTAAACTCGCTTCCTTTAAGGGTTCCAACCGTCCACCATCGCCAATCACAATAAAGTCATGAGTTGCATTCAGCTTCCTTGCTAAAGCGGGAAGAATAGAGTGCAATCCCTGCCCCTCACCAATATTCCCCGCGTATAGCACACTCGTACGAGATGATGGTGGCACCTCATCAGCAGAGCCTACTTGTAAAAATTCTTCATCAATCCCGTTACTGAACCAACGATACTCAATGGTTGGAAATCGCTCAGAAAAATAACCTTTAAAGCCAGGAGAGACCAAATTTATACGCGTTGCTTTTGAAAAGGTGTTCCACTCAATGAGTTTTAATACCGGCTTAGCGAAAAACGCGACGGGTTTAGGGAGAACGTCACCCATGGTATCGACAAAGATATCCCTAATGTCTAAATACAATGGACAATTGAAGCGTTCTGCCATTCGACGACCAAGAAATGCCGTAAATAATCGCGACGAAGTAGCAACCACCAGATCATAAGATGAGTCAGGAACTACATTCATCGCGCCACGATAATAGGCGGAAAACGAACGAATTTGATCAGCCATACCGCTTTGATGTTCAGGTAAATCGACGCGATACACTCGCACATTTCCATCCACTTCAAAGGACTGAGATGCTTGCTTAAATGAAGCATATCGGTTGGGCTGTGTCGTGATCAGATCCACTGACACATCGGAGCGCTTCTTTAACTCATTCACTAAGGCTGAACACCGAAATGAGCCAGCGCAAAGATCCGGTTCAAAATAGAACGACAACAAGAGTATTTTCATGAATACAACTTCATCAACAGTCTCCTCTTGAAGGTGACTTCAATACATTTATTTGGAACACTAAGACCAAAGCCTGGATGCCACGTTGAATCAACAACACTTAGATGCGTGAAACCTTCAAATGACACGCAAAAAGTGTCATTTGACACTTTTATTGTCATTTTGATGTCGTTTGGCGTTATTTCGACAGCGGGGTGCAAGTAGAAATACGCTTTGCATACATGTTCTGAACTCACCTCATCGTGAATAACTAATGCGTCCTGCTCAAGCGATAGCCGTCGGGTATGTCTTGGCTTTTCATTTAAATGTCGATAGCCATCATGTACAGCCACAACTTGAGTATCTGAGCAATCAATGACTCGAGTGCGTGATCGGCGAGCGACACGAAAGCCGGCCCAAATTCCCGCGCTATCTGAATCAGCAACCACAACCGTGTTATGTGCCCGAGTCGATCGCTGGCGATGACGCTCTTCTGTCATTCCGTATTCGGAAATACCTGAATTTACAAACACTCGTTGCGCACCAATCGACAGCTCAAAACTTAACGCTTCAGCGTGGGCATGTCCCGGTTGATAGGAAGGAGCAATAGAGCCAACATCCGCAATCAACTTGGCATTTGAAGTCCCTAAAGTACCTTCTAATACTGTAAAGCCACTTTCTTTAAGTAGCGCAGATTGAGAACTATTTTCGACTCGTGCTCCAAGAAATTTGGCATATGAGAGCAACTCATCAACCGACAAAGCAATTCCAAACGTCGAATCATTAAAGAAGCAAATCTCACCATCTGGATGGCGCATGGCAGAAAGCCATTTAAATGCCTTCGATAACTTTGTGCGAATATTCTCATTTAACTTAAGGTCAAGCACTTCGGAGCACTGATGTAAATGAAGCAAATCCATCAAGTCAGTCATGAGAATGCAGTGATACATAGGTGAGCGTTCATAGTGCCCGCCGTCAGCAAGAAACTGCTTGTCCAACTCTTGTTGAAGTTGCTTCAAAGCCTGCTTCAGCCATTTCTTTGCTTCATCAGTATCAAAATAGCCCCCTGCAAAAACGAGAGCTTTGATATTGGCAAATAAGTGGTTCGCCTGAATGTGGTATTCAATTTGTCGGGACAACGCTCGAACCTGTTGGTACAAGCTTGAGTGAATAGCAGCGAGCTGGGAATTATCAATCACACCGGAGTTGCGAGAACACCATTTAATCCAATTCACAATTCTCAGCGATAATGGATAAGGTTCCCAACCGTTCCCCTGCATTTCGGGATTCTCGGCTATCCATCGCAACATCAATGCGCAATGTTCCTTTACTCGTTCCGGAGAGCCTACCGCATTTAAGTCATCAAAATAATGCAGATTATACAGCCAGAGCTTTTCAGCATTCTTGCTATTCCAATCCGCAACATCACTAATTTCACATTCTTTGTTCAAGAACTGAAATTTTGAAGGAGCAAAATAAGATTGCTTTACAAAAAATGGCGCCTGCCAACCACGTTGCCACGACGCCACTTTCGGAATAATCGGATGAGCTAATTTAGGGCGTGGACGTAAGCGATACCAAACTTGATAAACGATTTGAATCAATCGAAGGTGGCGAACAGTCGCTATGAGCAGCCATAACTTTCTCATCATTAGCATTATTGATTTTGCAACACACCACAAAAGTCTAGAACCTGTCCATTGACAGTCAGATTCTTAAATTCGCGATGAGACACCAAGTACGCAATGATATCCGCTGATTCTGCCGCTTCATTGAAGTCGGTTAGTGCAATACTAGAGTGTTCTTCCAAATTCGGCTCTACCGCCAATATGTACACACCCTTTTGCTGGAGCTCATGAAATACCTCGAGTGCAGGCGATTCACGCAAATCATCAATATTTGGTTTGAACGCTAAGCCCATGCAAGCCACCCTCGGCTGTCGTCCGTGTTCGCTTTCAAATTTCTCTACGGCCTCGATGATTTTTGAAGTCACCCAAACTGTTTTGTGATCATTAATTTCGCGAGCCGCACGGATAATACGGGCATCGTCACCACCGGCATGGACAATAAACCAAGGATCAACGGCAATACAATGGCCACCTACACCCGTACCAGGCTGCAAAATATTCACGCGCGGATGACGATTCGCGAGTCGAATCAGCTCCCACACATCAATATTAAACTTGTCACAAAGAATGGAGAGTTCATTCGCAAATGCGATATTCACATCACGGAAACTATTTTCAGTGAGCTTCGCCATTTCAGCGGTGCGTGCATCTGTCACCAATACTTCACCGGTTACAAAGGTGCGATAAAATGCTGCAACTTTTTCACCTGCCTCGGGAGTTAAGCCGCCAACAATGCGGTCGTTTTCGACCAACTCACGCATAATTTGACCCGGCAATACACGCTCAGGACAATGAGCAATATGGAGTGTGGAGATATCCACACCTTGCTCGGCTAGCACGGCGGCAACTCGTTCAGTAGTACCCACTGGAGATGTTGATTCTAAAATCACCATATCACCTGCTTTCACTGCAGAGCTTATGCTACGCGTAGCGGCTTCTACATAATCAATATTAGGGACATAACCATCATGAAATGGCGTTGGAACGGCGAGTACAAAGATATCAGCAGGCTCAGGCTTGAGTGATGCAGTCAGTTTCTTCGAATTGACAGCCGACCGCACAAAGGTATCAAGCTCTGGCTCAACAATATGAATATCGCCTTGATTAATGGTATCCACTACTGATTGACTGACATCAACACCCTGTACGTTGTAACCTCGATTGGCTAGCAATGCTGAGGTTGGTAGGCCAATATATCCGAGCCCCAAAACACAAACCTTCAAATCTGTTCTCATACTTCTTTATGTCCTTGACTAAGACTAGCGCTGCTTTCGAAGCTGTTCTGCAGCTTCAATCGTGACTCGTGCCACTTCAAAAATTTCGCTAATCGGAATCGGAGCTTCAGAACCGTTCTCGATAGCTCCTAAAAACGCGGCAACACAGTGGCGTTGCCCTTTATCCTGTTTCCAAAGATTCATTTTACTGAACCCCGGCCATCCAAAGCCTTTGAGCTTTCTAAAATTATCAAGCTGAAGTACACGTCCTGCTGTGAAAACTTCAACACGCTCTTTCGGGAAGCGTGATGAACCATTGGCAAAATAGTGAATCGTGCCAAATGAACCATCTGCAAAACCTAGTGTTATCGAAGCTTTATCTTCGGTGATATCTAAACCGGGATAGTCTCCCATTCGACGGGCTTGAATTGAAACAATTTCGTGTCCCACCAAAAACCGCATCAAGTCGACAAAATGACAGGCTTCTCCAATGATTCGCCCACCACCTGCTTCACTATCTTGCGTCCAATGGTCACTCGGAATAGCTCCCGCGTTCATTGTCATGATGAAAGATTTAGGTTCATTCACTGAATTGAGCAGTGACTTCATTTTTTGAATTTGCGGTGCAAAACGTCGATTAAAGCCGACCATAATCAATGGCTTTTTCTCTAAGTCGGAATAGGTCTCTTGAAGTTGCTCTAACTGATCTTGTGAGACGGCTAATGGCTTCTCAACAAAAACATGCTTGTTGGCTTTGATGCCCTTTTCAACAAAGCCTGCATGAGTATCATGGTGTGTCACGATAGCAATGGTGTTGCTCACCTGATCACTAATCATTTGTTCAGTGTTAGTGGTAGCCTCTGCAAAACCGAGCTTATTCCCATGAATAACGCCGTTCACACCACCTGATGTCGAAATACTGTGTAATTGTGCACCGTTTTGCTTAAATGCTGGAATGAGCATCCGTGAAGCATAATTCCCTGCGCCGATGAAACTTACTACAGGCTTTTGCGCATCAAATGGTATTGGTTCCTCAATTAAGGAAACCGTATCAATATGACGTTCTTCAACAGGGCTTGTATACTGCAACAAAATACCGAGTGCAGTCTTATCAGTAGTCAGCACCTCGTACGCGCGCGGTGCCTCTTCAAAAGGAATGCGATGCGTAATCAATGGTTTTACGTCCAACTGACCTGATGCCATCATATCTAGCACTGCTTCAAAGTTACGCTGCTCAGTCCAACGCACGAAGCCAATTGGATAATCTTGTCCTTCATCTTCATATTTGGGATCGTAGCGACCTGGTCCATAAGAGCACGATACTTGGAAACTCAGTTCCTTCTCGTAAAAATCGGCACGGTTCAGCTCTAAACCAGTAACACCGACTAAAACAATACGCCCCCGCTTACGGCTCATGCGAGCAGCTTGAGTAACGGGGTCATTGGATTTTGTAGACGCAGTAATAATGACACCATCAACACCACGTCCACGACTGAACGCTATACCGGCTTCAATCGGATCTTTACCTTTACTTAAGTCGCAAATTTCAGCGCCAAATTGGCGTGCTAATTCAAGTTTAGAGCTATCAAAATCAACAGCGAGAACACGACAACCATTGGCTCGCAATAACTGGACAGTCAATAAGCCAATTAGGCCAACACCAACAACGACAATAGTTTCTCCCATTGTCGGTTGAATAAGACGGATGCCTTGCAAACCGATACTTGCTACAACAGTAAAAACAGCCTCTTCATCGCTAACGTTGTCCGGAATCTTTGCACATAGGTTTTGCGGAACACGCACCACATCCGCGTGAGGCCCATTGGACGCAACGCGATCGCCGACATTAAAACCGACTACTTTCGAACCGACTTGCGTAACAACACCGACGTTGCAGTACCCAAGAGGGAGAGGCTGACCGAGTTTAGCTCTAACCGCATCTAAAGTTGTAAAAATCCCGTCTGTCTTTGCTTTTTCAAGTACCTGCTTGACTTTTTCTGGCTGTTTTCTTGCTTTGTCAATGAGTGATGCTTTACCAAACTCTACAAGCATACGTTCTGTTCCCGAAGAGAGGAGACTTAAAGACGTATCCGCTAAAACGAAGGAACGAGTGTTAGAAGTAGTAGGTGCAGAAAGTATCACCGACTCCCCTTTATTTAAATCTTGAAATAACTGTTGCACATTAGACCTCTTTTATTTAACGAATGACTAGTTTTTCGTAAATACGACTAACTTTTCTTGCGTTAACAGTCGGATCATTAAATTTGCGAGACATGGATGCAACTGCTAATCCCATTTCACCAACTAATTCCTTATTACATATAAAGTTATTCATTGCAGTTGCAATTTCAGTAGGATGATTATGGGGAATAGCAATTCCAGTAACTCCATCCATAAATGTATCGGGATAGGTTTTTCTTATACACGCAATACTTGGGACACCGAAGAAACCAGCTTCAAAAATCGGTCTCCCCGGAGCGTCAAGAGATGAAGGGAACATAATTACATCTACTTCTTTATAAAAATCAGCTATCTCATCAATATGTCCCTTAAACTCGACTACTGTCTCTAGTCGGTTATTAGTTACGAAGTCATTGACAGCAACCAAGCAATCTTGATTAATACCTGTAAAACCTAATAATAGCTTTTTAAAGTATCCGAGTTCCCGGAGACTCCCACCTGCCACTATTAATTTAAAATTCTTAGAATCATTTTTGAGCATTAAGCATGCTTGTACCAACTCAAAAATCCCTTTCGACTTTATGATATTTCCAACGAACCCAAATATTAACGGTTTATCATTAGACCTACGCTTAATAAGACGTTCCTCAACATCATTCATCGAGTAATCAACCGTGAAGCTATTATTGATTACTTCGACCTGACATACATTGGGAACAGTAGCAGCAACATTTGAATCAATCGCTATTATTTTATCTATGTAACGTTGAATTAAATAGCGAAGTACTTTTATTCTTAAAGACCTACACTCCACCACGAGAATGGACCTAGCATGAAGCACTACTGGGACCTTAAATATCATTTTAGCCAAAATAGCTAACGGTATGTCACTTACTTCATTGACATGGATTAAGTCTACATCTTCGAATTTATTACGCGCCTTAATCAGTGCATGTAAAGAGAATGGCAAGTTAAACAACTCTCGAAATAAAATTAGCCAACGCCAACCTTTATAAAATCCGTATCTCGAAAAATAAAACCTACTTAAACCTCTTGATACAACAATATTATCTGACAAGTCACAAAAGTATCTTCTTATATTACCTTTAGAGAACACAAAATATGGTTCAACTTCAAAATGAGTAACCAAACTCGAAACTAACTCATGTAAGCTTCGAGTTGCTCCGCCAAAAGTACCAACACAGGATATAAATAAAACTTTCAAATTAACTCCGTATTACAAAATAATTTACTAAGTCTGACGCTCGCTTTTTAGACTACCCCATTTCAAGAGAATGGCATATAAAAACCAAAGTGTTGGATTTGCTAATGGAAGTTTAACTACAGCACAAAAAATAAAAACAATTAGTGCGAATTGGAAACTTTGCGCGCCTCTAAATCCTGCACTCTTTCCAATCAAACGCCCTACTACACATACGGCCAACACAAATCCTATAAATCCAAAATCGACAATCCAATTCCCTAATGCCGAATAAACATTGGCAGCCCATACAGGGGTTCCATTCCCGAAAATGAAATTCTGAATTAAAAAGTAGGTGTCAGAGATCGTAAATCTGAATAACTCAGAATCAATAGAGGACACCTGAAAATTCATAGGGGCAGAAGCTATCGTTGAAAGTGAGTATACAACACCACTCAATTTTATAATTGCACCGTAATCATTACTAAGGGCTCTACTACCTTCATTTACAATAGCAAGAACTGCCGATGCTCCTCTAACAGGAATTCCTAACTCTATCAGGTGGGAGAGCACTTCATCTGAAAACTGAACAAGGAGTATAATACTAAGCACAGAAGGGACGAAAAATTTAGCCATATTCCACGCACTACTTTTATACCTTAACCATTCTACCGAAAATAGTAGACTAAAGATAAAAGATAATAACACTATCGAGAACATTACAAAGAACTGGCCCGAAAATGACATCAAACTAATTACGGATATTAAAAATAGTCTTTTTAGAGTTAGCGCCCCAATACTTAGGTAAACACATAGATACAAAGCCATTTGTTCCGATATCCGTGATGGTTCCGGGTAAAACGAAGTAAAACCACGTGCTGATAAATCAGAATCAAATATAGCACGAGAAACAAAAAGCTGGATAACTTCAGTCAATCCAAGAAAATTTATAAAAAAGCCAAAACATGTGATAACTAATATAACATCTAAAGTTTTCTTTATTTTCTCAAATGAAATTCTCATCAATAATATTAGTGACGCTGAAACAATTAAAAAAGGGGTTGAATAAGCAGCAATCACTCTAACAATTTTTATAAATCCCAACTCAACCTGATAAACATCAAATAGATATAATAAAATTGAAACAGTTGCCAGAATAATCGGAATGAATAATATTAAACCAATCGAACTCAGCTTGAAATTCGATTTAATAAGCTCGAGACTGACTATAATCGCAGCTAGAATTATAGCTATAGGCTGCACATCAGATGGAAGGTACCCTATACCTATATATGGCATTAATGTAAAGAAAAGAAAGGCGCTGTATATCATACTAGAATCGCTTAATAATTTTAGCTGGAACTCCTGCTATAATTATCCTTGATTCCGTAAAACTTTTAGTGACCACAGTTCCAGCTGCAACCACTGTATTGTCGGCTAAATTAACACCTTTTAAAATCATAGAATTCATGCCGATCCAACAATTCTCTCCAATAACAATATTGGCGCCTGTACTACTTGAGTTAAGATCATCTAGCGAGTGGTCCGCAGTAATAAAACCACAATTTGGGGCTACAAAAGTTCCTTTCCCCAAAATTATTTGAGCGTGATAGTTCTGATAATAGCAACCAAATGATTGGAAGTTGTTTATATCATCTTGATGAAATATCAAGTTTTGTGGAACTGCAATACGAACAGATGCATGAGCAGGCCAGGGAGTTGGCTTTTCATACCTAAGAATATTTCTCCAAAAAATTGATTTATAAGCCCAAATATAGCCATTAACATTCTGGAAATGTCTCGATCTTAGTACCCATCTAGAATAAAACAATAGTAGTATTGGATGGCCGATCATAAGAATTAAATAAATTATTTTTTTCATTTTACCTATAAACTTGAAAGAGAATAAGAAAAACAGAGCAGACTAAAACTATTATTTTTTTATCAAAATCTATAGTTCTCATAAACACATAAAAACACAACAAATAGAAGAAAAAACTAAATATCGATAAAGCGAATACATACTCGACATCTAAATTAAAATAACTAATAAGAAACAGCGGAATAATTCTCGCTAGGAAACCAAAAATTGTGAGTGCTAAAAGCTGGCGCTGTTTACCTTGAATATGCATAATCATTGAAAAGGGAGACGATACCAATTGAACTGCATACCAAAAAACAAAAAGCTCTATAATCTCTGCGACACGATTCCATTCACTACCTAGCATTAGATCTATCATCAAACCTGAGTATGAACTGAACAATAGGATCATTAAAATTGAAGCAAACAGCAAAGGAATTAAAAACTTGATTGAAAAACTTTGCAAGGTTCCCGCTTGAATATGTTCTCGTGCTGATGAGTAAAACACTTGTCCAACAGCACCGCTAATGAGACTAACTGGCGTACCAAGTAGCTTCATTGCCAAAAGTATGAATCCGATCTCGCTTCCACCTGCGAGAAATCCAATTATAATAATTGGAAGTTGTGTCCCAAGAGAATTTACCAATGAATCAAACGTGGAGTATTTAGGAAAATCCTTGTACTTTTTGGCGGTCTTTAATAATTTTAAATTATCATATATAACTAATAACTCAGGATGAACTTGATGCTTTTTAACTAAAAGATAAATAACTCCAGCACCAACGAAAACAGAGTGGCCTATTATAAGAAACTCAGCATGTGCTCCGAATATTAGCGCTAAAACAACCTGAACTATTACAGCAATAATTGCTTGAGATACTTTTACATTTGATATTAAACCAAACTCTTTGTTTCGAATACAGTAATATTGAAATATATTAAATAGTCCACCAAAGAGGATTCCTAATGGAAGGACAAATAGTGAACTAGAAATCACATGTAGCTTAGTACCGTGTGTCATTAATATAATAATCACTATTAAACTTATTAAAGACATAAGTGAGGTGATTATTATGGACAGTTTTAATAGTTCATCGGAATCGTTTGAGTTATCTGGTATAGGAATTGCCACATCATAGCGCAATGATGAAATTACAATGATGGGAGCTAATGCTGCAACATAAAATGCAAGTATCGAAAAATCTTCTGGTGTATAAAGTCGAGTTAAGAATGGTAATGCACAGAGCATTATCAGCTGCGACAGTACGCTACCTGAGATTATTTTGAGGAGCGCTAAGCGAATCAAATCAATCGCCTATGGTATACTTTATTACATTTACTACTTGTTCTATCTCTTTGTGTGTCAAATAGGGACTTATTGGTAAACTTAGCACTTCTCGACTAGCAAATTCTGAATTTTTCAGTACTAACGATTCTTTGTATGCCTCTTGTTTATATACTGGGTTCGGGTAGTGTATTATTGACGGTATATTCTCAGCTTTTAAATTAGCTACAATTTTTTCCCGTAATGTCGAAGATATAGTGTATTGCGCCCACGCAGATTTATTCAATGAATCTACTTTTGGAGTTCTTATATATTTCAATCCGGCTAATTTCTGATTGTACAATTCAGCAATTTGATTACGTTCATAGATTTCACTGTCCAGTATACTTAGTTTTTCTATCAAAATTGAAGCTTGAATAGAATCTAATCTACTATTTACCCCTATAACTTTATGTACATACTTTTTAATTTGTCCATGCCTAGCTATCATACGACATTTATTCGACAACTCCTCACATGAGGTAAATATTGCTCCTCCATCACCGTAACATCCAAGTGGCTTGGTGGGGAAAAAGCTTGTACACGCTAAGGTACTTAAGTTGCATGATTTTTTATCCTTGTAGCTTGCACCGAAGCTTTGTGCCGCATCTTCAATCACCGTAATATTGTGTTTTTTAGCGATTACGTTTATTAAATCAAAGTCAGCGCATTGTCCATATAGACTTACTGGAATGATAGCTTTAGTTCTTGGAGTTATTGCGGCTTCGATTAGATTCGGATCGAGATTGTATGTCGTTTGATCAATATCCACGTACACTGGTTTTGCACCTAATAGAGCAATCGTCTCAGCAGTCGCAATATAGCTGAATCCCGGTGTAATGACTTCATCCCCAGGTCCTATACCTAATGCCATTTGAGCGATTTGAAGTGCATCAGTTCCGTTTGCTACTGTAATGCAGTATTTGGCTCCAGTATAGGTCGCGAGCTTTTCTTCTAACTCGTCAACTTCTGGTCCCAAAATGTACTGCCCGTGAGCCAATACTTTGGCTATGGCAGCGTCAATCTTCTCTTTAATTCGGGCTTGTTGTGCTGCCAAATCTATAAACTGCATCATAAAGGTTATGATCCTGCGACTAGTTTTGTAAGTTGATTACCGTTCAAAATATATCGAGTACCGGTGTGTTCACAGACTGCTTCACCTTCGCCACTGACAGGTAAGGTTAATTGCTCACCAAATTCACTCATCCAACCACGCTGCTTAGCAGGAACGCCAAGCATTAATGCGTAAGCGGGTACATCACGATTAATAACGGCACCCGCACCGATAAATGAGAATTCACCGATGGTGACTCCGCACACAATGGTACAGTTTGCGCCTAATGTTGCGCCCTTCTTAACGTGAGTATCTAAGTACTGATCTTTTCGTTCGATTAAAGAACGGGGATTATAGACATTCGTGAATACCATGCTTGGACCACAAAATACGCCTTCGTCTAGATATACATTGTCATACACCGACACGTTGTTCTGCACTTTGCAGTAATCACCAATAACGACTTTGTTGCCCACAAATACGTTCTGCCCAAGGGAGACTCCTTTCCCGACTTTTGCTCCGCCACAGACGTGTACGAAGTGCCAAACTCGGCTGCCTTCACCGATTTCAGCTCCTTCATCGACAATCGCTGATTCGTGTTTGTAGTAGCTCATGTTAATCCATCAATAAGTTTTGCAGATGAGGGTGGGCTTCGTTGAGAGCTGCAACTTGAGACTTTTGAACACGAATAGACTCAACGGTCTCCACACAATGACGAGCGTCCTCAATGCCATAGCCTCGCCCGGCTAGAATCTCTTCATAACTGACGGTATGTAGGTCAGTGAAGCCGCCCGAAAATTCGAGCTCCTCACCGTCACAGGTGATTGTCCGGAATGTGGACTGGGTACCAGAAATAGATTCAGGTAAATCTCCCGCATCTATCGATAAAAACCAACGAACGCGAGCTCTTTCGTACTCTAGATAGCCACTCGCTTTCATATCATTGGCAAAGTGCAACACGTTGCGTTGAAGCTTGCCAAAAATAAAGTGCAGCATGTCGAAAAAGTGCACACCAATATTTGTCGCAACACCGAATGACTTTCTTGGATCGCCTTTCCAGCTTTCCATATACCACTTGCCTCGCGAAGTAATATACGTCAGCTCAACTTCATGCTTTCTATCGGAAGTAGCATTGGCAACTTTATCTTTTAAATCCAAAATAGCTTGATGATGACGAAGCTGAAGTATATTAAAAACTCGCTTACCCGTTTCTCTCTCAACTAAAGCGAGTTCATCTAAGTCTGCTGACGTGGGTACCAGTGGCTTTTCACAAATCACATCACAGCCGAGGCGAAGCGCTGCGGCAATCTGTGACGCATGCATATGATTGGGCGTGCAAATAGAAACATAATCGAGCTTCGTATTGTCATTCCGCTTGAGTTTCCAAGCATGCTCGTAAAACTGCTCAAAATTGGTGAAAAAGTCGCTATCCGGCGAAATACTATCGATAATCCCCACGGAATCATTGATGTCATAAGCTACGCTCAACTTATTGCCGGTTTCGTTAATCGCCTTCATGTGACGTGGCGCTATGTACCCAGCTGCTCCAATTAACGCGAAGTTTTTCATTAGGCTTTTACCACTTTGCTATTCACATGACGGTATTTACCGCGAGAATCGATAATCAGTTTGGCGTGCTCATAGATAGCGTCGTAATCAAATTTGTCGTGATCTGTGGCAAGCACTACAGCGTCAAAAGAAGTTAACGTTTCCGGCGTCAACTGCACACTAGAAAGATTAAATGAGTGCTCGCGCATTTTGGGGAATTTGGGAACGTGTGGGTCACTGTAAGCCACCTCAGCGCCTTTCGCCTGAATCAATTCCATAATCTCAACTGATGGTGACTCACGCATATCATCTACGTTCTTTTTATAGGCAATACCAAGCACTAGTACCTTACTGCCTCTCAATGACTTATTCGTGTCATTCAGACCATCCATAAGCTTGGAAACCACATATTCTGGCATCGCACGATTCACTTCACCCGATAACTCAATAAAACGCGTATGCAAACCATATTCACGAGCTTTCCAAGTCAAGTAGAAAGGGTCGATTGGAATACAATGACCGCCCAGCCCAGGACCAGGATAATAGGCGGTAAAGCCAAAAGGTTTTGTCTTAGCTGCATCAATAACTTCAAAGATATCGATACCCATGCGGTCAGCTACAACTTTCATCTCATTCACAAGACCAATGTTCACAGCTCGATGGATATTCTCTAATAACTTGGTCAACTCAGCAGCTTTAGTCGAACTTACTGGCACAATTTGATCGATAGCTTGTTCATACAGTGCGATACCAACTTCTTTACATGCTTCGGTTTGCCCACCTACAACTTTCGGAATGGTTCGTGTTTCGAAGTTTGGATTACCTGGGTCTTCTCGCTCTGGCGAATAGACAAGATAAATATTTTCACCGACTTTGAGCCCGCCTTCTTCAAGGCGAGGTAATAGAATTTCTTCGGTAGTCCCCGGGTAAGTCGTACTTTCAAGTGAGATTACTTGGCCTTCGCGAAAGTACTTTTTCAACATGTCTGTCGTATTAATAACAAAAGACATGTCCGGCTCTCGGTGCTTACTTAACGGAGTAGGAACACAGAGAATCAGCGCATCACATTCGCTAGCTCTGGAAAAATCGAACGTTGCCTCAAATCCTTTTGATACCGCATCTTTCATACGGTCATCAGAAATATGTTCGATTTGGCTGTGTCCGTTATTCAATCCAGCTACCTTTTCTTCATCGATATCAAATCCGATGACTTTGAATCCTATATCGCTATACCTAAGTAACAATGGCTGGCCGACATAGCCAAGTCCTGCGATTCCAATTATGGCGGATCGACTCTTAAGCTTTTGAATCAATTCAGTGTGCATTTATTAAGTCCATAGAAAGGGATTTTGACTTCAAGAAGTGACTAATTTTTAGTTAGAACGTGGCAGCCTTAACTCTTGTAGGAATATCCGTAATGGTAGCCATAACCATAGCCATAATAAGCACTGGCTTTTCTCTCGACGCTATTAAGGATCACACCCTTCACTTCTACGCCGTTTTGATTAAAGCGTTTTACGGTTTGAACCATTTCTTTAGTCGGTGTCATGCCGAAACGCGCCACCAGTAAGGTCGTTCCAGCATACCGGCCCACAATTGATGCGTCAGTAACTGCAAGTACCGGCGGGGTATCGATAAGAACATAATCAAAGTCGTTTGATGCTGCCTCAAGCAATTCTGTCATGCGTGGATGCATCAGTAGCTCGGAAGGATTCGGTGCCGCGGTACCGCGAGGCATAAACTGCATATTCTCAATGGGCGACGGAACAATGATGTCCTGATAGTTGACAATACCGATTTTTTTGTTGCCTTGATCGCGCGCAGCCAACAAATCCGACAATCCATAGTCGTTCTTGGAGTTCATCATATTATGCAGATACCCTCGTCGAATATCACCATCTATCATTAGAACTTTTTGCCCACTCTGCGCTAACACTGCAGCTAAGTTTGCCGTCACAAATGATTTACCTACTCCGGGGCTTGGACCCGATATCATAATGACGTTATTGCGCGCTTCCAGCATCGCGAAATGCAAGCTCGTACGGAGTCCTCGTAGTGCTTCAATCGCTAGGTCAGTTGGATCATCTTTTGCTAACAACGGTGCTGTGAGTGACTCCCCGCCACGACTACGTCGGGCTAGTCTTGCGAGCTTCTCATTCATTTGCTCTTGAACTTCCGAAAGAGGCACCGAAGCATAGACGTTGATACCTTCTTCCTCCAGCTGCTCGGCACGCTCAATACCTTTGTGAAGCGCGGAGCGAACCAAAACAAATCCCACGGCGGCAATACCGCCTAAGATGATTGAAACTACTACAATAAGTGCTCGCTTCGGCGCTACAGCTTCTGGCTTGCTTGCCGCTTGGTCGAGTATGCGAACATTACCAACAGTCCCTGCTTTCAAAACGTTCAATTCCTGCATTCTATTCAGTAGTGCCAAGTATATTTCTTGGTTGACTTCCACATCGCGTGCATAGCGCAGCACTTGTTGCTGAGTTTCCGGTAATTGCTGTACTTGGGAGCTTAAGCGCTCTAGATCTGCTTCTAAGTTTTCTTTTTGCTCAATCAGCGCTTGATAAGTCGGGTGATTACGCGTGTAAAGTCGGCTTAATTCTGCTTCTTTAAGCGATAACTCATTCAATCGGCGTTCAATTTCAACCACCTGATCTAATAAGCCTTTGGTCTCAATACTTAAATCAACTGACTGGCTTTGTAGACGGAATTTATTGAGTTGCTCTTCTGCATCATTCAGATTGTCTTTAATGGTTGGGATTTGTCGCTGCAAAAACTCTAGGCTGTTTTCTGCCTCTGCTGCATTCCGACGAATGTTCTGCAACAGATATTCGTTGGCAATGGCGTCGAGTACGCGCACAGCCTTTTGTTTATCCGGGTTTTGAATGGTTGCGTTGAGAATCCCGGTTTGGCGACCGCGTTCACTCACCGCTAGCTTTTGTTGCCAGAAGTTCACGGCTGCTAAATGGCTCAACTTAGTCACTTTAAAATGGTCGGTATTCGGATTCTGAACGGCAGACACATGCAACATCCACTCGCCACTCTCGGCTGGCGTACCTACAACGCCATCCAATACCCGATCACCATCGTCGTTATATAACGCGAAGTTGTTATCCACAAACTCTAAATGAAGTTCTTTGCCCACTTGGTTTGGTGGCACTTGCAACATTTCGACTTGCACGGCGTCTTTTTCTCCACTACGGCGCGCTAAGTAGTTACCAATGACCGGCAAATAGTCTGGTTCGATAACATTGGTGAGTTTGAGTTGGTCTACCACAGCACCGACCACCATGCGTGACTTCATAATTTCGATTTCGGTGGCGGCTTCACTTTCGGTAGCAAAGAGTTCGGACATTTCACCAATGGCGGGTAAGCCGCTAGATTTCTTTTCAACCTGCAACAAGGCATCGGCTTGGTAGATTGGCGTTGCCAATAGCGCATAGGCGACACCGAATACCATAAACACGGCTGTGGTGATGATGATAAACCAACGATGGTCTATCAATAAGCCAAGCAAACGCGCTAAATCAATTTCATCATCGTCACTTTTTTGACTATGAGCGGGTGCCGTGGGTTGGGTTTGGTTTTGTTGCATGTGTGAACTACCTACTGATTAGAATTTTTTAAAGCTTCTTTGCCCACGCTTGGCAGGCCTGATCGATGAGTTGATACACATGTTGGTATACCTCATCGCTTTTTTTATAAGGGTCGGGAATATCTTTGCCGCCGGGCTGTAACCACTGCCCCAGCAGCATGGTTTTGGCGTGTGCTTCAGGGTAACGCTTGGCAATATGGTTCCGCTGCTCGTTTTCCATCACCAAAATCAAATCGTAATGGCCAATCAGTTCACGCGTAAGTTGCTGCGCCTCATGAGTCGGGCATACCAGTCCATTTTGTTCAGCTACCGCACGCGCCGTGGCATCCATGTCCCAGCCTTTACCATCACTGTGCTTCATGGCATGCAGCCCGGCTGAAGCAATAGTTTTGCTGGGGAGCAATTGCTTGAGTGCAAATTCACCGGTGGGTGAGCGGCAGATGTTACCGAGGCAGACGACGAGTATTTTATTAAACATTGGCAGACTTTTAGGCCTGTTGCTACTTGGGTAGATGAGAACGCTAGTGGCTACTAGTTACTAGATATTAACAAAACTGCTTTTTCTAGTAACGAGTAACCAGTAGCTATTGTCGCTCTTTGATTAGTTACGCACGTCATCTTGGAAGCGGCCTAGGCTGTATAGGCCTGTGATAGACGGCAGTAACTGGCTGATGACTCGGTTCCAGCGGGCTACTGGTGCTGCGGTTACGTATACTACGTCACGTGGTTGCATCACGAATTGTTCGGCTAGCACTAGCGCAATCGCGTTTTTGGCGTTGAGTTGGTATACATCCGCTACGCGGCCTGAGTCTGAGTCGGCTTGGCGGATGACGAAGATGCCTGATGCATCAGCCGTTGATTCAAACATGCCGCCAGCATCCGCTAAAGCTTCGGCTAGGGTCATGCCGCTGCGGCCCATCATGTAGCTCTTCGGTTGGCGTACTTCACCCAACACGAATACTTTGTTGGCGTCGTTGCGCGGAATATGCAGCACATCGTTCTTCTGCAGAATCACGTTCTGACCGGTGTTACCGTTTTGATACAACTCGCTCAAGTTATACGACACTTCTTGGTCGCCACGGGTCAGCGTCACATTGGATAAATCGGCTTCAGGGTTTGCACCACCTGCCATGTTCACAGCTTCAATGAGTGTCATGGGTACGTTAGTAACGGGCAGTACGCCTGGTTCCATCACTTCACCAGTTACATAGACGCGCTGGCTGCGGAAAGCAGCTACAGTGACGTCTACTTGCGGACTTTCGATGTATTCAGCGAGCTTCTCAGCAATTTCATCACGTACTTGCGTGACTTTTTTGCCCTCTACGTCAATTCGGCCGATGTAAGGATAAAAAATAGTGCCGTCATTGTGAACCCAGTTACCGGCTTCTTGCGCACTTCGCATGGAGCCAGCTGGAATGGTTAGCTCTGGGTGATTCCAAACGGTGATGTTCAGAATGTCACCACGACCAATCAAGTAGTCATAACCATTGCGCGCAGCTTCCAGCGCACTGTTGGTTTTTGGTGACGGCTGCATGGCATCAAGCTCTGCAATCAGCATTGGCGAGATAGAGTAAGTGTTTACCAACTTACTCAGCTCAGCTTCACTGAACTCTTGGTTCTGCTGCGTACGAGAGTCTTCGCCAAACAAAGCACCGCTGCTCTGATCGGGGATATGGCCGCCGGGAGAAAGACTGCACGCGCTGAGTGTTAGCGCTAAGGTGGACAATAAGAGAGATGACTTGATGTTCATGGTCGTTCCTTTTTTCGTAACGCTACTAGCTATTGGTTATTGGTTACTAGCGTCGCTTTTTTCTAGTTCGGATTGTCGTGTTTTGATCTTGTGTTGTTTTCTTTTACTAGTAACTAATATCTAGTAACTAGTAGCTGTCCTCACCGTGGTGAGGTCATGTTGTAGAGCTGGGTTTTACGGCGCAGGAGCTGACCGCCGTCACGCGTAATCGGCTGCCAACCGATAGTGCCGTATTCACGGCTGTTCGTAAGGAAAAAGAGGTCGAAAGGTATGCTCAGGTATACGCCCTTGTTGAAGCTACCTTCACCAAAGTCTTCCGCGGACACGTTAGTGAAGGCTGCATAAGCGCCGGCAACAACCCCTGATTCAAATCGATGTGAAAAATCGACGTTGATACCATCGTCACCAGCCAGGAAACGACCGGCCTTTAGCTGCAACATCGAATCTTTCAAATAGGGTAGCTTCCAGTAAAGAGTGGCATGCCCAGTAAATACATCGTAATTATCGAACCCCAGCGAACTATAGGGGTCACGTTGTTTGACGTAATTGATGTCGAAACCAAAGGCCCAAGTACTATTCAACGGTCGATAAAGCAACTCACCACCAACGCCACCAAACATGCGTTCCAGATACCCACCATAAGCACTCGCATACCAGTCACGAGCCATTTGCTCGGTATAGGTAACCTGTAAATCACTGAGCCATACGTCACTATTGACAGAATACTCACGAGCCCGAGTTCGCACTCGCGGCAGCGGCGAGCCCAACTCATCTAATAAGAAGTTAAATCTGTCGTAGTTGTTGATGATATCTACGTGCATGGTGCCGTCTATCGTCCAATTTTTATTGAAACGATAAGCGGCATTGCCCGCTACCGACACTTGGTAAATAAAGAATGTCTCAGCACCACCAAACGATTGCGATAGTGCGGGTGACACAGACCAATCAAACCCTTTCACGGGATCGGCCTGATAAAGCAAATTATCGTGCTCTCGCTGCATTCTTACTTGCCCAACTGTTATTGCATCTAGCTCATCACGATAAAAACGTTCACCACGCCAAGCCGCGCGAAATTGGTCTGCATTCACATTGATCTGCTCAATCCGAAAGTCTTGCCGTACTTCACTGAGTTCAAAGCGCGTCACACTTGTGGGTAGATTTGATGCCAAAATTCGAGAGGCGCGATCTGCCGCCTGATTGATATCTCTAAAGCGCTCTTGTTGAGCAACCACGGTAACGGTAGCGTCATTCGGTTGATAAATTTTCTCTACACGGAAACCCGCTTCGTTTAACAAATCGCGGCTCATGCGTTCGAACTCAACCTGAGAAATTTGCTGTGGCTGGTTGTAACTTCCAACACGCTTCGGCGTTTCAAACTTACCCTGCGCCGCCGTTGCTAAATTGTATGCAAACTCAAATCCGAAGCTGAAAGTATTGCCGCGCTCGTAGCCAGCACGAACTGTCACGTACTCATTCAATCGATATTCAGCGCCGATGTTCCATGGTGAATCCTGAACAAACTCGAAATCTTCGTAACCTGGCGTCCGAACCCCATCTGTCTCTCTGGTGTAATTATTTGAGTCATACTCTAGTTTGAGGCTGAGAGCATCGTATGGCGTTTGCCACAAGACACCGCCAAAGGCTGAAGCTGGCCCTCTGAACCACTGATCAACCTCGAATTGACCACCAGTTCCTGAAGCTCCCCGACTGCGCTCGCAAAACGTATCGCGAATTTCGCACAGTAAGTTTGGAATGTTGTCACTGGTCCCTAAATTACCAGTTGCGACGCCAAAGGAGACGTCAAAATGGCCAAAGTTACGGGTATAAAACGCTTTATTAGCCACTAAGTATTCACTCGACGATTGTCCGGTACCACCAACATCTCGAAGACCGAGCGCAACATTAGGCATATATTTCGTTTCTTCTAAGAGCCGGAACTTAAAATCAAACCCTTTATCTTTCAGTGTTTGGTCGCCACTGAAGTCTTCTTCAGGACTGTAGAGGCGGTAACGTACATCGGTATATCGAGCCGTCGCTTCAAACCAATCAAACAACTGCAAGTTCATACTCAACCGTCGAAATTCATTCGTGTCACTGTAGGCCGCAGCAAAGTGGCCTTCGGCATTCATGCGTGCTGTCGGGGTTTGTAACAACCCGACGCCACCGAAATCAGATTGTGTATAGGGTAAGAAGCCGCCTACTTCGGTCCACTCATTGGCCGCTACGGTTCCTGAACCAGTCACGCCGAGCAGTAAAATCGTTGCGATACTTTTGGCAAGCAAAGTTTTTTGGCGCGGATAATAGGTGGAGTTATTCATGACTCACCTCCGCTTTGATGAACATCTGAGTACCAATCCCAATGCTGCAAAAATAGCGCTAATTGATAATTTAAATCACGAAAACCTGGCGGCAAAAGAGCATCGGAAATGCTGTATAAACGTATCGTGGCTTGCCCAGGTATCGGCAAAAGTAGTTCGCTCACGACCTGATGGGCTTGGATACTGCCATTTGGCTGCACATCGTAAATAACTTGATTAGGAAACGTGAAAGCTCGCTCTGTATCCAAGCCAACTAAACGATATCCTGTTGGTCGCGTGGGTATAGTGACTGTGTAATTATTGGCTTGCCCTGCATCGTCGGTGTTTAGAAATGGATTCTCTGCAAAGTCGATGAGCATTTGTGGGGGTTGGATACCATGCTGGTATGTCGCTCGTAGTGGCCATGATTCAAACGCATTCAGCAGTTCTTCGGCTGCCGCGGCAAGATCGGCCTCGCCGTCTTTGCGATAATACTCGCGTAACAACAAGAGCCGTGTCCGCATGCCTTGTTTACGCGCTTCCAACTGTTGTTGTAACTCGTCCGTATGAATGCGCAGAAGCGGCCAGTAGTGATTAATCCCGAGTCGGCTCACGATCATTTCGTTTTCAAGCAGCAAGGATAAACGGCTTCCGCTTGGCGTCTCGAAGTAGAAACTCGGAGCGTCATAGCGCGCTTGGGTTGCTTCAGATTTTGGCGTGACTAAGTCAAAGTCAATGTAACCAACATGAGGATTCAGCCATTGTCGGCTTAAGGTTACGCGACCATTTTCAATGGTGAACTCATTTTCAAATGCGTGAACCACTCCTAGTGGGCTCTCCGCGGCACCGGTCTCGATAAGCTTTCCCGCAACCTGCTGGAATGTGCTTTCAACAGCGTAGGCTATCATTACATCCCCGCGCTGATAGATAGCATCAACGAGTTTGGACGGTCGCACGTCTATGTTACGCGTAAATGTCTTCGGACAAGCTGACATCCAGTTCTCTGCTGACGTAGCCAAAAAACATCGCAGCGGGTCTGCACTCAGGTTCGTTGTTATAATCAAATCCGCTGGATTCACATCTCCTGAGCCAATAAATCGACCATTCGCCATTTGCAGTGATTGTCGGCCAGAAAGCCAAATTTCACCGTATGCTCCATTTAACACCATACCGATAATAGTTTTGGGGTTATCATCAGCTTCAATATAGGCAATTGGAAAAGGAATTTTTCGGAGTTCTTCACGGGAGGGAGGCGCAGGTGGATCGCCAAACAAGTAGTCGAAAGTGGCTTCAAGACCGCGCGTATTATTGGCGCCGAGAAAGTTGTCGGCCGAAACAAAGCTCAGTGATTCTGCGGGTTCTTGATTATCGGTATCGCTGACACTACTACAACCAATTAAGGTCAGGATAAATATCGCTGCAAATAAAAGTGGAAAAAGCGGAACTTGAGCGTTTAATTTATAATTATTGTTATAGTAATTCACTGACTGATATGCTCTATTGGAAATGTTGAAAGCAACTAAATACGAGATTTCTATAAACCAGTAAAGGACACGCTACCGCCCCTGAGTTACGGGCCCCACTACCACAAGCTGCTACACCCATCAATAATTCGAACAAATTTCAGCGTCATTTACCGCAATTGATAGATGTATTATTTTTATTAAATAATTCTTTATATTTGACCATAGGGTTATGACGAACACAACCTGAATTTAACCATTAGACACCTATAAGTTTTGGCTTCCCGACGAGTTTCAGGCACAAAAAAGCCGCTCAATGGAGCGGCTTCAAAAGTAATGCACTTGGCAAAGTTATATATTAATTGGAACTCGTCGCATTAGTGTTGTCGTTGTTGGATTCATTCACAACCACAGCACCAATTGCTACCGCTCCACCAATCGCAATCGCTGTGGTGGAAACGCCCAGTGCTGCCGCAGTACCACCTAAAATACCTGCACCACCAGCCGCAGCTCCTGCACCTGCCGCACCTGCTGCACCGGCTCCTG
>PYVG01000207.1 GCA_003030745.1 Pseudidiomarina aestuarii
CACACAAACGCCAGGACAAACCACTCTCTTGCCAGCTGAGCAACTTGTCCGGTCAGTGCAAAAATACCAGCGCCAATCATCACACCAGTCCCCAGCGACACCGCCCCCCAAAGACTCAGGCTGCTTTTCTGATAATCCTGATGTCCGTGTTCATGATCGTGTTCTGCCATAATCAGCTCCTGTGATTGAACTCAGTTGGACCAATGGATCCGGATAATTTTCCAGCCAGACTCAGTCGTATTTGATACGGTTACGGTTTCATTCATCGTTAAATCAACCTCACGCCCGTTATACTCCCCGGAAACGCTATACCGAGAAGTGATCACAGCAAGGCCATCGGCTTCTTGTACTGTCCTTTCAAGCAACTGTGAAGGAACCGCCTGGCTAAACTTAATATCTGACTTAAGGTGATGAGCACTGTACTCGGCCAAGGATCGTTCAACACCACCACCTTCAAAGATAAGCACATCATCGGAAAGCACGTCTTTAACGACCTCCGTGTCACCTTCAGTTAAAGCAGTTCGAAATGCATCAAGCACAGCGGTCGGCTCAGAT
>PYVG01000208.1 GCA_003030745.1 Pseudidiomarina aestuarii
AAAGCTCCTCGTCGGCAACGGAATTGTCATCCACTTCGGATTGCTCTGGCTCAGAGCTGCCTAAATCTTGTTTTTCACGCTCTGCAGCCTGACGTGCACCATTATAGGTTCCGGCGATTTCTCGATTGACGCGGCGAACATAAATCACGTACCAGATGATTGCAGCAAGCAATAGAGGTACAAGAATAGCGAGCGCTAACTGATACGGTTGCATGAGCCAATCCATGAAACTGGGAGATTGGCGTTTGCTTGAACTGCGGCTAGGTCCCGGCGCGGCGACGCCAGTATCTTGTTTCGCCACGGGCTCAGCAGCTGTGTCAGCGGTCTCTTTGGTGATTTCTTCAGCAGCGTCGAGTACCGGCTCAATCGCTGCCGTTTCAACGTTCGTTTCTTCAGGCACTGCGGGAACTTCAGCGTCGACAATCGTCTCGTCAACTGCAGGTTCACTCACGGCTTCTGCAACGACTTTGATATTGAGGTTGTGGATGCGGAGAGTTCAGCTGAAGCAGCAGAAGATGAAGCGAGTGATGCCGATATTGAGGCCGCTTTAGCAG
>PYVG01000209.1 GCA_003030745.1 Pseudidiomarina aestuarii
GTGGGCAGCCACCTTTAGATTTGAAATGATTCACCGCAACCAAGAAAGACTCTTGATTATGCGTTGGCGTGAACTGTTGAATCAGTGGATATCGACTCCGAGCACCGAATGGATATTCAGTAACCGTCAACAAATCACCTTCGGGAGTGACTTTATCAGCGCGATAAAGAAGACCATTGGTGATTTGATCGTTACCAAATGGACCCGATTCAGTCGTCCGAATGAACTCCCAGGGGTGGCCGGTCTCTGCTCGTAATGCTTTCGTTAACTGAACAATTGCGCTGGCTGCGCCATAGCCATCGTTCTCAATTTCCATAAGTCCGACAATGTGCGCATTCATTGCCGCAATGGCTTGTACGATTTTCTTCTCTTGCAAGGCAAAAGCTGCCAGATTTTTGGCGCCTCGCTCGGTTGGGAACGATTTTTCGTTCCCTTCACCATTGAAGTAATTCAATACATTAAATGCGCTAATACGGATGGTTTGTGTTGCAGGCTCTGGAGGAGCATCCGGGCGTTGTGCGAGTTCCGCAACGACCACGGGTTGTGTTGG
>PYVG01000210.1 GCA_003030745.1 Pseudidiomarina aestuarii
ACGCTCAAAACCTAGGCCGAAGCCAGCATGAGGAACGGTGCCGTAGCGACGCAGGTCACGATACCAGCTGTATTCTTCCACCGGTAAGTCCATTTCTGCGAGTCGTGCATCAAATACGTCTAAGCGCTCTTCACGGGCGCTACCGCCGATGATTTCACCGATACCGGGTGCCAAAATGTCCATTGCTGCGACTGTTTTGCCATCGTCGTTTTGGCGCATGTAGAAGGCTTTGATACCTTTCGGGTAATTCTTCAGTACTACAGGAGCGCCCACGTGCACTTCAGCGAGATACCGCTCGTGTTCAGACTGTAAATCGGTGCCCCAAGTCACTGGGTATTCAAATTTCTTGCCGCAGTTTTGCAAGATTTCGACCGCATCGGTGTAATCCATGTGCACAAATTTGTTATTGGCGACATGTTCCAAACGGTTGATTACTTCTTTATCGATACGCTGTTGGAAAAACGCCATATCGTCGGCGCGTTCTTCAAGCACAGCGCGAATGGCGTACTTCAACATATCTTCCGCCAAATACGCGATGTCATCCAGTG
>PYVG01000211.1 GCA_003030745.1 Pseudidiomarina aestuarii
AACTCAGGGCGTTGAAGGCTAGAGTGTAGGGAACCACCACGGCGGAGCTGGCAATAGTAACATTGGCAGACGCTGCTTCAGATGTGGAGATGCCGCTGCCCGTATTGGGCAACGGATTGGGAATAGCTGTGGCGGCGCAATCATCGACAGCACCAAAGCGGTCGGCTTCAATCCGCACCCCATAGCACTGGGTGGTGTCTTGCATAGCACGTTGTTGTTGGAGTCTTAAAACGCTGTGCAAACGCGCTTGGAAGAAGCTTTCGTCAAAACCTTCGCGGCCAAAAAAGACCGGCCCAGCGGTTACAGCGAGGATACCAATCACCACCACGACAATCACCAATTCGATAATGGTGAAACCTTGATTCGATCGAGTGAGGTGAGCTGCCATCGCGCAAAACCTAGCCGGCTAGTGATGTAGAAATCATACGTGGCGAGAACTGGCTAAGACAAGCCAAATATCAGAAAAAAGAAAGGCGCCGAAGCGCCTTTCTAAAAAGCGATTAACAACCAGTTGTTGTTACAGTAATAGTTGGCTTACCACCTTCA
>PYVG01000212.1 GCA_003030745.1 Pseudidiomarina aestuarii
TTGGGTATCGCACAACCGCGAGTGGCACTGCTGAATATTGGTGAAGAAGACACGAAAGGGAATGATGTCGTGAAAGCGGCGGCCGCACTATTTCAGCAATCGTCGCATATTCACTATATCGGCTTCCTCGAAGGCGATGATTTATTTGCCGGAAAGGCCGATGTCATCGTGTGTGACGGCTTTGTCGGGAATGTCGCTCTGAAAAGCTGCGAAGGTTTAGCAGACCTGCTGTTATCCAACATACGCGCGAATATCGAAGCGCATTGGCTGACCCGTTGGTTCGTCAAACTGTTTTATCAACGCCTGCAACGTTCGTGGGATTGGCTGAAGCCCGACCACTATAACGGCGCGAGTCTGATAGGATTGCGGGGCGTTGTGATTAAAAGCCATGGTGATGCCAATGCGCGCGCATTTGAAAGCGCCATTGCCCAAGCCATAGAAGCTGCACAGCGGTCGCTCCCGAACCAAATTAAGGATCGGGTTGAGCAAGTACTGTTAGAGCAGGAATAAAAACAACCCATGTATTCAAGAATTGCAGGAACTG
>PYVG01000213.1 GCA_003030745.1 Pseudidiomarina aestuarii
AACCGAATCAACTCCCACACGTTGATGTCGAGCTTGTCGCAAATAAGCGACAACTCATTGGCAAACGCGATATTCACATCGCGGAAACTGTTCTCGGTTAACTTAGCCATTTCTGCAGTGCGGGCATTGGTTAACAGGCAATCGCCTTTGAGGAACACTTTATACAGATCAGCTGCCATTTGGCTGGCGCGCGGCGACAAACCGCCGACCACACGGTCGTTCTGAATCAACTCATGCATGACATTGCCGGGCAGCACGCGCTCGGGGCAATACGCCAGTTGCACGTCTGCAGCATCACCTGCGGTAGCAGGGAAGGTCAAATCAGGGCGAGCTGCCGCTAACCAGGCTTCAAGTTGCTCGGTCGTTCCCACGGGTGAGGTCGATTCCAAAATCACCAAATTACTTGCAGCTAAAACGGGCGCAAGCGCTTGGGCGGCGGCACGGATATAGGTCAAGTCACCGGTGTAGTCATCATTAAATGGTGTCGGAACCGCAATAACAAAAGCGTCCGCTGGTTCAGGTTTGAGTACCGCACGT
>PYVG01000214.1 GCA_003030745.1 Pseudidiomarina aestuarii
CGTGCTTATCGACAATCTCACCAATACGCCCAACACCAGGATACGTTGGCAGGCCCTCAAACATCAGCGTCGTTGCACCATTTGCTAAGGGTCCGTAAACAATATAACTGTGGCCGGTAATCCAGCCCACATCAGCAGCGCACCAGTAGACGTCGTCTTCGTGGTAATCGAAGACATACTCGTGGGTCATGGATGCCCACACCATGTAGCCACCAGTAGTATGCAACACGCCTTTAGGTTTACCGGTAGAACCTGAGGTGTAAAGAATAAATAGTGGGTCTTCGGCGTTCATGACTTCGGGCTGGCACTCAGTAGCGACGTCTTTGACCAATTGGTCGAGCCACACATCACGCGGCGCCTCAAACGCCACATCTGCATGCGTTACTCGACAAACCACGACATGATTCACAGAAGGACAACGATCATTCTTCAGGGCTTCATCGACGTTTGCTTTCAGTGGTGTCGTTTTGCCACCACGACGCCCTTCATCGGCGGTAATCACTACTTTGACACCGCAATCATTCACGCGGT
>PYVG01000215.1 GCA_003030745.1 Pseudidiomarina aestuarii
AGCAACCAAAATCGGTGGGCGTGTTGCCACTCAATTTAGTCTGGCCGTCGCAACCGAGCGTGCAGCGTCTTCGGAGCTCAAACCAAGGCGGTGCACACGTTCACGGTCGATTCGGATCAAGAGTTCGAATTGACCCGCATCCATCTCGGTTTGCACATCGGTAAAACCTTCAATGCCGGCAATGCGTGGCACGATATCTGTTGCTAACTGCTGCAGTACGTCAGTAGAGTTGCCAGACAGCGTGATACGGACCTGATCGCCACCACCGCCGCCGAAGCCGAATTGTGGCTGACTACGCAACATTTTGGGGAAATCAGAGCGGATCTTTTCCATAAGGTCCGCCAATTTACCCTCGCGCTCGGGTTTTAGGAGGACCGTCGAGATCGCATAGTTGGGCGTGTAGTAGCTGTACACGGCGTCAATATCAAAGGCTTCCTGATTGCGATACAGATAGTCTTCCATAATCGATACTTCGTTCTCAACTTCGGCCAAGCTGTACTGCGTATGCAACCGATAATTGATAAAGATT
>PYVG01000216.1 GCA_003030745.1 Pseudidiomarina aestuarii
GGTAATTGTTCAGGAATATTGGCAAAAACAGTCGATTCGGTCGCTTGCGACTGCTGTTTTTCTGCGCGTTCTTCTTGTTTGATCGCTTCCCACCGCGTCTTGATCTCAGCTTGACTCGGGCGCGCTTCGTGAGCGCCCAGTGGGCTACCATCGGCATGGAAGACGTGCGGATGACGACGAATCAACTTTGTTGCCGTTTGCATCGCCACATCGTCAAAATCAAAATGACCAGACTCTTCCGTCAAGCGCGTGTAAAACACAACCTGAAACAGGAGATCACCAAGCTCATCCTTGATTTCTGGATAGTGACCATCGGTGAGCGCCTGCGCGACTTCATAGGTTTCTTCAATGGTATACGGAATCAAACTCGTTAACGTCTGTTCCAAGTCCCAGGGACAGCCCGTTTCAGGATGACGAAGGTGTTCCATCACACGCACTAATGCCGCGACCCCAGGAAACTCTGCTGAGCTTGATTTATTGCTTCGTTCGGTCAACGCGATGTACCCCTTTCACCTGATGTAAG
>PYVG01000021.1 GCA_003030745.1 Pseudidiomarina aestuarii
TAAACACGCGGTGTCGATTCCGGTCGTCGCGAACGGTGACATTACGACACCTGAACGCGCCCGCGAGGTGCTCGATTACACTGGCGCAGATGCGGTCATGATTGGTCGCGGTGCACAGGGCAATCCGTGGCTATTCCGGGAAATTGCGACTTATTTAGCGACGGGCAAGAAAGTGGCTCCGCCAGCACCGAGTGAAGTGAGTGATGTGGTGTTACGACACGTACATCGCTTACATCAGCACTATGGTGATTTTATGGGAACCCGAATTGCTCGTAAGCATGTGGGCTGGTATTTGCAAGAACAGCAGCCCGCGCAAGCATTTCGTCAGCACTTTATGGGTATTGAGGATCCGCACGAACAACTCGATGCCTTGGCGAATTTTTTTACATTCGGAAACTAGAAGAGATAGAGCGCACCTATGTTTGATCAAAATACGAATCGTGACACGGTTTCTCCATTTACCACTTTGGGTAATAACGCACAGCCTAAGCCATTGCGTGATTCCGTGAAGCAAGCCATCAACAAGTTTCTAAAAGCTTTAGATGGTCACGATCCTGAAGAGTTGTATGAGTTGGTTTTGGCGGAAGTAGAAGCTCCATTGCTCGAAGAGGTCATGACCTATACTCGCGGTAATCAAACGCGGGCAGCGACCATGCTCGGCATCAATCGCGGCACATTGCGCAAGAAGCTGAAAAAATACGGCATGAATTAATGCCACCTGAAAAAGAGCACCTGTGTGCTCTTTTTTCTTTTGTGCTCCAGTCAACTACACTCTTTATTGCTTTTAACAGACGGTGATTTTTCATGGACCAACGACCGATTCAACGCGCACTGATTAGCGTTTCTGACAAAACAGGTATTGTCGATTTTGCCAAGGCTCTGATTGCCCGTGGCGTTCATATTCTCTCCACCGGCGGCACCGCCAAACTTCTGCGTGAGCATTCGATTGCGGTCACCGATGTGTCTGAGCACACTGGCCAAGTGGAAATCATGAATGGCCGTGTGAAAACGCTTCATCCAAAAATTCATGGCGGTATTCTCGCACGTCGTGGCGTTGATGAAGCGGTTATGGCCGAGCAAGATATCGCTCCAATTGATATGGTCGTGGTGAATCTGTATCCGTTTGCAGAAACCGTTGCAGCGCCTGACTGTAGTCATGAAGATGCGGTTGAGAATATAGATATTGGCGGCCCAACTATGGTCCGCGCTGCCGCCAAGAATCACCGTGATGTGACTATTGTGGTGAATGCCAGTGACTATGACCGCGTGCTGACAGAAATGGACGCACACGCCAATAGCCTGACTTTTGAGACGCGTTTTGACCTTGCCATTCGGGCTTTCGAACATACAGCCCAATACGATGGCATGATTGCACAGTACTTTGGTGCGCGTTTGCCGGGCCAAGAGAGCCCATTCCCACGCACCTTTAATATTCAGCTCGAGAAAAAGCAAGACTTGCGTTACGGCGAGAACAGCCATCAAAGCGCCGCTTTTTATACCGAAACGAAGCCTGCTGAAGCCTCTGTTGCCACTGCACAACAGTTGCAAGGAAAGGCTCTGTCATTCAACAACATCGCGGACACCGATGCAGCTCTAGAATGTGTGAAGTCGTTCGCACAACCGGCCTGTGTGATTGTAAAACATGCGAACCCATGTGGCGTTGCCATTGGGGACAATTGCTTAGAGGCTTATCAACGTGCTTTCAAAACCGACCCAACTTCTGCGTTTGGCGGTATTATCGCGTTTAACCGCGAATTGGATGGCGAAACGGCTCGCGCCATTGTTGAGCAACAATTTGTTGAAGTGATTATTGCACCGAAGGTCAGTGCTGACGCCCGTGCCGCCGTTGCTGCGAAAACCAATGTACGGTTATTGGAGTGTGGTGAGTGGTCGTCTGAGCGTCCAGCCACGTATGACTACAAGCGCGTGAACGGTGGCTTGCTGGTTCAAGATAACGATCAAGGCCAAATTACCGCTGCTGATTTGAAGGTGGTTACAACCGTGCAACCGACAGCTGAGCAGCTTGAAGACCTCCTATTTTGCTGGAAAGTAGCAAAATTCGTGAAGTCGAATGCCATTGTTTATGCCCGAGCCGGTATGACCATTGGGGTGGGTGCAGGCCAGATGAGCCGTGTGTATAGTGCCAAAATTGCTGGCATTAAAGCGGCTGATGAGAACTTAGAAGTAGCGGGATCAGTCATGGCATCGGATGCCTTCTTCCCGTTTCGTGATGGTATTGACGCTGCCGCTGCAGCGGGTATTTCTGCCATCATTCAACCGGGCGGGTCCATTCGCGACGACGAGATTATTGCCGCTGCGAATGAACATGGAATTGCCATGGTATTTACCGGAATGCGTCATTTTAAACACTAAAAACTTGTTGGTTATGTGGTACAACAGATTGCCCTTACATGCTTTGCAATGAGGAACTGACCATGAACAAATTCGCATTATCCAGTGTTTTCGCTTTATCCGCGCTCGCTGCTGCTTGCAGCGAAGCACCACAACAGACCGAAGCTCCGCAAGAGCCAACGGCTGCTGTTGAAGAGCAAGCAATGCAAGAAGAAATGATGACCGAAACGGCTGGCTTAACCCTAGCTGACGTTGCGGCAAGTGACTTGCGTTCAGACAGCAACAAAGCTCGTGATGCTTTTCGGCACCCGGTCGAAACGCTCGAGTTTTTTGGTCTTGAGCCAGACATGACGGTCGTTGAAATTTGGCCAGGTGGCGGTTGGTATACGGAAATTCTAGCGCCGTATCTGAAAGACCAAGGCATGCTCTACGCAGCACATTTCCCAGCAGACAGCAGCAGCGATTACTTCAATCGTTCACGCACAGCGTTCGCTGAACGGATTGCCTCCGATGACGCATTTTCAGCTATCACTATGACTGAATTTAATGCCACCGCGGCGACCGAAGTAGCGCCAGCAGGTTCAGCGGATATGGTACTGACCTTCCGCAACTTGCATAACTGGTATATGGCCGCTGGTGAAGAAGGTCTACAAACCGCGTTTTCGACTTTCTACACGGCATTGAAGCCGGGCGGCGTGTTAGGTGTTGTCGATCACCGCTTGCCAGAAGATCGTCCAGATGAGGAAATGTCGAGCTCAGGCTACATGAAAGAAAGCGTCGCGATTGCTATGGCAGAAGCCGCTGGTTTTGAGTTAGTCGGTAGCAGCCCTATTAATGCCAATGAAATGGATACGGCAGATCATCCGCGTGGTGTCTGGACATTACCACCAAGTCTGCGCCTCGGTGATGAAGACCGTGAGAAGTATTTGGCAATTGGTGAAAGTGACCGATTCACTCTGAAATTTATGAAACCAACCACAACTCAAGAGTAACAATAGGCATGAAGGTATTGGTTATTGGCGGCGGCGGCCGCGAACATGCACTAGCATGGAAAGCGGCGCAGTCGCCGTTGGTTGAGCAGGTTTTTGTAGCACCCGGCAATGCCGGTACAGCTAACGAGCCGAAACTATCGAACGTAGCTATCGGCGCTGAAGCCGTCGATGAACTGTTGGCTTTTGCCCAACGTGAGTCTATTGGCCTCACCATAGTTGGACCTGAAGCACCTTTAGTGTTGGGTGTGGTGGATACGTTTCGCGCTGCAGGGTTAACCATTTTTGGTCCAACCCAAGGCGCCGCTCAGCTGGAAGGCTCGAAGGCGTTTAGCAAAGATTTCTTAGCACGCCATCACATTCCAACAGCCGCCTACCAAACCTTCACGGATATTGCCGCGGCGAAAGCTTATGTTGAAGCACAAGGTACACCTATCGTAATCAAAGCTGACGGCCTCGCCGCTGGCAAAGGTGTGATCATTGCGCAAGACCAAGCAGAAGCCTTCGCCGCTATTGACGACATGCTGGAGGGGAACCGCTTCGGTGCCGCCGGCAGTCGCGTAGTGATCGAAGAGTTTTTGGTGGGTGAAGAAGCCAGCTTTATTGTCATGGTTGATGGAAAGACAGCACTACCCTTTGCCTCAAGCCAAGATCATAAAGCACGTGATAACGGCGACAAAGGTCCAAATACCGGTGGTATGGGCGCTTATTCACCTGCACCTGTAGTCACGCCTGAAGTTCACAACTGGGTTATGGATCACGTCATTCAACCGACCGTAGAAGGTATGGCTGCTGAGGGTCATCCGTACACTGGCTTTTTGTATGCGGGTTTGATGATTGCACCTGACGGTACTGCAAAAGTACTGGAATACAATTGCCGCTTCGGTGACCCAGAAACGCAACCGATCATGTGGCGATTACAGTCTGATTTAGTCGAGTTGTGCTTGGCTGCTTGCCAAGAGCAATTGGCCGACCACCACATTGATTTTGACCCGCGGGCAACCGTGGGTATTGTCATGGCTGCGGGTGGTTATCCTGATAACTATCGCAAGGGCGATGTCATCTCAGGATTAGCCGGCGACGATGCGACCACGAAAGTCTTTCATGCCGGCACCCAGCTGAATGAACAAGGCGAGGTGGTCACTAATGGTGGCCGAGTACTTTGCGTCACCGCTATCGGTGATAGCGTCACTCAGGCCCAACAAGCGGCCTACCAGCGCCTCGCCAACATCCATTGGAACGACGTTTACTACCGCACCGACATCGCTCACCGCGCAATCGCCCGCGAATAACTCAGTCCCCAACTCCGTTCAACTAGCGCTACGCTAGTTGAACGGACATCTCTGTCATGAATGAGTCATAGAAGGCGTATATAGTTGGCGTCATTATGCTTTCTTTATGCCCACAGACAGCCGATGACCTTATACCTTCCAGAGCAGCAACTACATAGATCAGTTAGCGCAATTCAGCATACAACGGACCGGCTTGAGGCTGCTCTGGAGCTTTTACTTGAGAATGCTTCATTGACGGCAGTGTTTCAACCCATCGTGGATATCGACCAAGGCCCGATTATAGGTTACGAAGCATTGATAAGGGGACCAGAAGGACACCCGTTGCATCGTCCACTTGCGCTCTTTGATGCTGCGAAAAAAAGTGGCCGTGAAGCGGAGCTCGAGGTGCTTTGTCGAGAAATAGCGTTGCAGCAGTTTGCTCGATTGGAACTCCCGGGGCTACTGTTCCTCAATGCGAATCCGAATACGCTCACCGCTGCCAATTATCCACAAGGCTGTACATTAACTGCTGCGCAAACAGCGGGGCTAGACCCAACCCGAATTGTGATTGAATTGTCGGAGCAACATCCTGTTTCCTCACCCGACGAATTAAAACGTGTGGTGCACCGCTACCAGCAAGCCGGCTTTAAAATTGCTTTGGACGATCTCGGGTCAGCGTATTCGGGTTTAACGTTATGGGCGGAGTTGGAACCGGACTATATCAAGATTGATCGACATTTTATCGACCGTATTGATCAGCAACCACGGAAGCGAGAATTCGTCAAAAGTATTGCCCAATTAGCCCGCTCTTTGGGCGCGACAATTATTGCAGAGGGTGTCGAGCGTGCCGATGAGCTGCGCGAATTACAACGTATGGGGATTCCGCTTGCACAAGGCTATTTCCTTGGCTTACCCCAAGCCAACCCAGCTACGCAATTAACCAATACTGCGCTCGAGCAAACACCAACACCGAGTCGCAGTGGCACCATTGGTGAGCTGCTCGAATCGGTCCCCACTATTGCGCCGCAGGTCCCCTGTGTACAAGTACTCGAATACTTCAGCCGAAATAAGGAATTGCTATCGCTACCTGTGGTTGAGGGTGAACGTGTTTTGGGTGGCGTGCGACGTGAGCAAGTATTGGAGATATTTAGCAGCTCCTACGGACGTGCGCTCTACGCTAGCAAACCCATTCACCACATTATGGAACGAAATCCGCTGATTGTTGATGCAGCAACACCGATTGAAGAAGTGAGTCAGTTGATGACTGAAGATGAAGCCCTCGAAATTCATCGACAAATTCTGATCACTCAAAATAAACGCTTCGTCGGCACCGCCTCAGTTCGTAATGTTTTACGCCAAATTACCGAAGTGAAAATCCAGAATGCGCGTTATGCGAATCCTCTCACGCTACTACCCGGTAATGTGCCTATCTATCGCGAAATCGATCGCCGCTTACAACAACATCAAAGCTTCTATGTCGCCTATTTCGATTTGAATAATTTCAAACCGTACAACGACCTTTATGGTTACGGCGAAGGCGACAGAATTTTGCAGTGGCTGGGGCATTTACTACAGAAAACACTGGCTGGAAGCGGTACCTTTGTCGGACACATCGGTGGCGATGATTTTGTCGCGATTTTCTCGCAGGATGCTGATTGGAGTGCGCTACTAACCGCGGTGTTAGAAGCCTTTAAAGAAAATATCGGGCAGTTCTATCGCCCACAAGACCTCATTGAGGGCTGCATATTAGGTACCGACCGTGATGGCACTAAAAAGCAATTTCCACTGCTGGCACTCGCCATCGGCGTAGCTGCTGTCGACCCAAATCAGTGCCAATCACATGACGATGTGGCCGCGCTAGCTTCGCTCGCTAAAAAAGGAGCAAAGCAGCACGACCATTGCGAGTTCTGGCTCATTCCAGAACCCAGTCAGACTACCAGCGCCACTGAAACCCAATAACGGCAATAAAAAAAGCCCGTGCTGCCGAGGCAAACACGAGCTCTTCGAGACTGGTTAAATAAGCTGATTAATCTTCGACGACGAGATCGTCATCGTCACTACCACCACCGCTGATTTCGAATGCATCATCGGTATAGCGGCTGCGGCCATACATACTGCCCACTTTCGGACGATTAATACGCGCCTGATATTTGGACCACGCTCGCTCGACCGGTGAGTCGGCTGCTTTTTCGCCACGAGCTACAGCAAGCAATGACTGCTCTTCAGCTGATTGCGGTTCTAGTTCGCCGCTCATCAATGCGGAAATCAGGCTGCCATGTTTAGCCAGCAAATCGCTTTCGCGAATTGAAAAATCTCCCGAACGGGCAAAGCCATACGGGTAATGTTTGAAGTCGTTAAACGGCTTTTTCATAATTTGATCACGGGTCATAGATGTCATGGTGTGCCCTTCCTTTCGACCAACAATATCAAGGAAAACATGGTGCAAATGCCGAACTGCAATTGACAGTGACGATATAGAGGTGAAATGAACGGCTGTCAATATATTTTTATTTTTTTTACAGTGCTGGTCGAATGCTAGCCCGATCAAGTAGAGTGGCAAGTAGGAATCAAGCAACACATAGGTTGAAGCAAATCATGAAATTATTTGCCATGTTGGGTGCTATCACAATGGCGCTCGGTGTGATTTTGGGAGCATTTGGCTCACACGGTCTCAAGAACCGACTCAGCGCCGATATGTTGGCGGTTTACCAAACTGGTGTGGAGTACCAAATTTACCATGCGCTGGGGCTATTGTTGGTGGCGGCATTGATGGTGCCCTATCCTAATGCCACCGGCTTGCGCACAGGTGGTTGGATTTTGCTGGCCGGTATCATTTTGTTCTCGGGTAGCCTGTATTTGTTGGCGTTAACTGGATGGCGCTTTTTCGGCCCGATAACACCCGTAGGTGGAGTCTGTTTTATCGTCGGCTGGCTCTGGATTTTTTGGGCGATGCTCAAGGAGATGTAAGCGCTAGCACAAGCCCCATCACTCGCATATACTAGCGGCTTATTCACTACAGAGCTCATTCATGTTTTTGCTGATCGTTTTTGCTGTTATTGCTATCGGTGTATCGTTTATTTGTTCAATATTGGAAGCGGCATTGCTCTCCATCACACCGAGTTATGTTGCCCAGCTCAAATCTGAACGCCCGCGCTTACACCAGCGCTTACAAGCACTGAAAAATAATATCGACCGCCCTTTAGCGGCTATCCTCACGTTGAATACTGTTGCCCACACGGCTGGTGCCGCTGGTGTTGGCGCGCAAGTGGGTGTCGTTTTTGGTGATGGCTATCTCGCCATTGCATCTGCCGTCATGACGATTCTTATTTTAGTGCTGTCAGAAATCGTTCCAAAAACCATCGGAGCGAAGTTTTGGCGCAGTTTAGCCCCATTTTTACCCGCAATTCTGAACTTCATGATTCTGTCGCTGCGGCCTTTCATTTGGTTGTCCGATAAATTGACCAAACAAATTGGTGGCGGTGAACCCGATATTGATGTGCGCTCCGAGATTAAAGCGCTGGCGACTCTGGGCAACGAACAAGACATTATTGATGCGGATGAACGTCGTGTCATTAGCAATATTTTGGACTTACACACTATTCGTGTACGCGACGTGATGACACCGAGAACGGTGTGCGAATCGGTGCGTCCTGATGAAACGATTAGTGAGTTCTTGTACCGCGTTAAATCGTTGCCTTATTCGCGTTTTCCGGTCATTGATGCAGACGAAGAGCCCTATGGCCTCATTCTGCGTAATGAGGCGTTAGAGAGCGAATCTGATAAGCAGGTTTCTGAGTTAACTCGACCTATCGAAGTGGTTTCTGAGTATGTGGATGTCGAGACGGTCATGACGCAGTTCTTGCAAAGCCGTCAGCATATGGCTGTAGTTTACGATGAGCACGGCAGCTGGCTGGGTTTGCTGACGCTAGAAGACATCATCGAGACTATTCTCGGCCAGCCCATTATGGATGAGACCGACACCATCCCGAGCTTGCGGCGTTATGCGCAGCAACGTTGGGGCAAGCGTCTTAAACCAGAGCCAACAAAAAACCCTGAGAGCTAAACGCTTTCAGGGTTTCAGTATTTGGAGCGAGAAACGAGATTCGAACTCGCGACCCCAACCTTGGCAAGGTTGTGCTCTACCAGCTGAGCTATTCTCGCATTCATTTCGCTGTCACTTTATGTAACGGAGGCGAATTTTACTGAATTCAGTGGGCTTTGCAACCGCTTTTTACGGTTATTGCGCCTGAGTGCTGAAAAAGTGGGCGCGGTAGTAGCGCAACTCCTCAATAGACTCACGAATATCCGCAAGTGCCGTGTGCGCTCCCTGTTTTTTAATGCCAGCAGCCACTTCCGGTGCCCAATATTTCGCGAGTTGTTTCACCGTACTCACATCTAGATTTCGATAGTGGAAGAAACGTTCCAGTTCCGGCATGTAACGAGCTAAAAAGCGCCGATCTTGGCAGATGCTATTGCCGCACATCGGCGAGCTACCAGGTGTGCACCACTGCGCCAAAAAGGCTAAGGTCTCTTGCTCAGCTGCGGCATCATTGAGTTGGCTTGACTGGACTCGCTGCACTAGACCAGACGCGGTATGCGTACGCACATTCCAGTCATCCATTTTGTCTAGATGGGCTTGTGGTTGGTGGACTGCGCGCACCGGACCTTCCGCCAGAACCGTTAAGTCATAATCGGTAATAATGGTCGCGATTTCGATAATGTGATCGTGATCTGGATCCAGACCAGTCATTTCCAAATCAATCCAAATGAGACGTTCGGCGCTTGCAGCCATAGCAAATTCCTTTCAGTTATCGTTCGAGCCGTTACAATTAAGTTCAGGCGCTATTGTGCTGAATAATGTATGATCCGATCCAGTGTTAAACACCGCTTTTATTGCAACCATGTGATTTCGAGTGACCAAACAGCGACGACTTAATAAAGGGCAATTGCGCCGCGTGCGCGCCAATCAAACCAAACGGCTGCATCAAGCAGAGTTGGAACGTGATGTAGTGGATGCTACCACAGGTTCGGCTGAATCTGGGGTTGTCATCAGTCGTTTTGGTCAACAAGCCATTATTGCCAGCGAATCTGGTGAAACGGTACGTTGTCACATTCGCCGCACCGTCGAGTCACTGGTTTGTGGCGACGAAGTAGTCTGGCGCCGTTTAGCTCAGCAAGCTGAAGACAGTGTTGCAGCAGTTATTGAGGCAGTGCAGCCACGTCGTTCGTTATTGAGTCGACCAGATTATTATGACGGCGTAAAGCCGGTTGCAGCCAATATTGATCAGATTTTGGTGGTCACCAGTGTACTACCCGCATTCTCGACGCAAATCATCGATCGCTACTTGGTTGCTTGCGAAGACATTGATATCGAGCCGGTCATTGTGCTGAACAAAGCCGATTTGTTGGCTGATATTGAACCCGAACTGTTGGAGCACATTACCGAAGCACTGGCGCTCTATAAACGAATCGGTTATCGCGTACTGCAAGTTAGCGCGAAAGCGCAACAGGGAATGTCTGAATTGCACCAATTGCTGCAGAATCAGGTCTCCATTGTGGTCGGGCAATCAGGTGTCGGTAAGTCGTCTTTAGTCAATGCGCTGTTGCCAGACATTGATGCCGAAGTGAACATCATTTCGGAGAACTCTGGCTTGGGCCAACATACCACAACAGTTGCAACACGTTATGTGTTGCCGCAAGGTGGCGTTCTAATCGACTCGCCTGGCATTCGCGAATTCGCACTCTGGCATCTCGAGCCGGAGCGAGTCGCTTGGTGTTTTATCGATTTTCGCCCATTCTTAGGGTTATGTAAGTTTCGCGATTGTAAGCACATGGATGATCCAGGCTGTGCTCTACAAGAGGCCGTTGCAACAGGTGATCTCGCTGAAGCTCGGTTGTACAATTTCCATCGTATTATTGAATCGATGACGCTGAAGAAGCCGAGTCGAGCTACATCTCGAGGTGATAAAACGTGAATTGGGATAAATTCAAAATCCAGTTGCAGTATGCGACACCGAAACATTTGTTGTCGCGACTGGTAGGTAAGTTTGCCGCAGCCCGAGCCGGCTGGTTCACGCAGCTATTTATCCGTTGGTTTATTAAACAATACCGTATCGATATGTCCGAAGCGGTGTATGAAAACCCGCGTGATTACAGCACCTTCAACGAGTTCTTCACGCGCTATTTGAAACCGGAACTGCGCCCTCTAGAAGCCGTCGCTGACGACCAGTTTGCGCACCCTGTTGATGGATCGGTAAGCCAATTGGGTGATATTGAGGACGGTCGTATCTTTCAAGCTAAAGGGCACGACTACAGTCTCACCGAATTACTTGGCGGTGATGTACGTGATGGTCATGCCTTCCGCGATGGTGACTTTGCGACTATTTATTTGGCGCCAAAAGATTACCATCGTCTGCACATGCCCTGCGACGGCGTGTTACGGAAAATGATTTATGTACCGGGTGATTTGTTCTCGGTGAATCCGCTTACGGTAGCGAATGTGCCTAATTTATTTGCCCGCAACGAGCGCGTGATCGCTATTTTCGAAGCCGACTTTGGTAAGTTCGCGATGGTGTTGGTGGGAGCAACTATTGTGGCCAGTATTGGCACCGTTTGGGCTGGCACCGTAACGCCCCCGACCGGTCCGAATGTGCATAGTTGGGACTATCCAGCCAGTGGTGACCAAGCCATTAAGTTGCGCAAAGGAGAAGAAATGGGACACTTTAAACTTGGCTCTACTGTGGTCCTACTGTTCCCTGAAGACACCATCGAGTTTGCCGACGATCTCGAACCTGGCACCGTCACTCGCATGGGCGGTGTTCTCGGTAAGCGTGAGTCTGACGATTAAATGTTTATCGTCGCGCATCGCGGTGCCAGCTTTGAAGCGCCAGAAAATACCCTGGCAGCGTTTGGGCGGGCACTCGATGCGCAAGCCGATGGCATTGAAATAGATGTCTTTCCCATTCAAAACGACTGGATAGTTTTCCACGATCGCTACCTACAACGCCTTACCGCAAATCCCGGTCGCCTGTTGGACTGCTCCTTAGCTGAACTCAAGCAAATGAAAGTGTTTAGTCAGCAATCGATTCCGACACTCAGTGAAGCACTCGAATTCATTAACGGACGCTGCACTGTCAACGTTGAGTTGAAAGGTGCAGACATTGCGCGTGGACTCACCAAGCATCTACGCCATGCCGTCGCCGCCTATAACTTCCAACCGGAACAATTGATTGTTTCAAGTTTCAACCATCATTGGTTACAACAACTCAAGCAAGACCACCCGGAGCAGCGTATTGGTGCATTAACCACCGCCTGTCCTCTCGCATATGCGCGTTTTGCCAGCGAGCTCGAGGCGTATTCAGTCCATATTGATGTTGATTTTGTCACCCCTGAATTTGTCGCAGATGCGCATGCTCGAGGGCTACTGGTTTGGGTATTTACGGTCGATGAACCTGAAGACATTCGCGATTTGAAGGCAATGGGAGTGGATGGTATTTTTACCAATCATCCGCGGCTTGCTCGTAATATTCTGGAGCAATTACCCGTCGCACCGCACGAAAGCCTGCGCGACGGGTAACTCAGCTATTTCGGATGTTTGAGTTCGAGCTCTGCTAGCTCTTGCGCCAATTGTTCAGGTGAGCCTGTGTTGCGCGCCAGCAATGAGTAGAGTGACGGAATGACGAAGATCGTCAAGAATGCTGACAATGCCACCCCGCAGAATATGACCAAGCCTATAACCATGCGACTCTCTGAACCAGGCCCGCTACCCAATATCAGTGGCATTGCGCTCATCAAGGTGGTAAATGCCGTCATAATAATCGGTCGCAGCCGCTGCTGAGCCGCGCGAACTACTGCATCATCAAAATCAATGCCTTGGTCACGTAACTGATTCGCAAACTCAACGATCAAAATACCGTTCTTAGCGGCTAGACCTATCAACATCACGATACCAATTTGGCTATAGATATTGAGACTTTGGTCAAACACATACAGACCAATAACAGCCCCCAAGAAAGCCAATGGCACCATCAGCATAATCACCAATGGATGAATAAAGCTCTCAAATTGAGCCGCCAACACTAAGTACGCTATGAGCAAGGCAAGAATAAATACGAAGATGACCGAGCTACCACTCTCTTTATAGAGCTGTGACTCACCTTTGTAGTCAATTGAGACATCATCAGGAAGCTTCTCCGCAACGATATTCTCTAAGTAAGCCAGCGCCTCGCCAATTGGATATCCCTCGGCCAGATTGGCTTCAATGGTGATACTGCGCATACGATTGTAGCGATTAAGACGAGCCGAAGTGGCTTGCTCCTCAATGGTCACGAGGTTAGATAGCGGGATCAGCTCTTGCGTAGCCTGTGAGCGCACATAGATATTATCAATGGCGCCAGGGCTGCGGTAATCGGAACGTTCACCTTCCAAAATTACATCGTATTCTTCACCGCGATCCAAATAAGTCGTCGCGCGACGCTGCCCTAACATCGTCTCTAAGGTACGTCCGATGTCGCCGACCGACACGCCGAGGTCAGAGGCTCGTTCTTGGTCGATACGAATCAATAACTGCGGCAATGTTTGTTTGAAATCACTGTCTAGATCGAGCAGGTTCGGATTTTTACTCGCTTCCTCGATAACCACATCTCGATAAGCCGCGAGCTGCTCGTAGGTGTTTCCTTGCAGAACAAACTGCACCGGACGACCATTACCGCCGCTAATACCGCTGCGCATAAAGCCAAAGGCTCGAACACCGGTCACGTCGTTTAACTTCTTAGATACTTCATCCATTAAGTCGAACGTCGACCAATCACGCTGATCAAAAGGTACTGCACCAACAATCGCCATACCTGCAGAGTCACCCCAACCTGGTGCTCGGATAATTAAGCGGTCGATTTTTCCTTCATCGATATAAGGCAGTAAAATTTGTTCGATTTCACTCATATGAGCGGAGTTTGATTCAAAACTTGAGCCTTCCGCGCCACGCACCATCACAAAGAAGGTACCGCGATCTTCTGGCGGCACAAATTCTTGCGGGATGAGTTTGACTAGGCCGAACGATAACGCACTGGCAGCAACAATCAGCAATACTGCCATGCTTGGGAATGCCAACGTACGCTTCAACACGCGGACGTAACCAGCTTCGACCCATTTGAACACGCGATCGATGTTGCGACCCAATGCACTCGAACGCTCACGCTTCTTCAGAATTTTCGAGCTGAGCATGGGCGATAAGGTGAGCGCCGCGATACTGGAGAAGAACACAGCCGCCGCAATAGCGAGCGCAAACTCCGTGAAGAGCTGTCCAATATTACCATCCAAAAACGCTAACGGGACGAATACCGAGATCAAGACAAGTGTGGTCGCGACTACGGCAAAACCTACTTCGCGGGCACCGCGATACGCTGCAAGGAGCGGCGGCTCACCTTCCTCGACCCTTCGATAGATGTTCTCCAACACTACGATGGGGTCATCCACCACCAAACCAATGGCGAGTACCAACGCGAGCAATGTCAGTAAGTTGATCGAGAAGCCCATGGCAAACAAAGCAATATAGGATGCGATGATAGCGACCGGTACCGTGAGCGTTGGAATTAACGTAGCTCGAACATTCCCGAGGAATAGATAGATCACCACAATAACGAGACCGATCGCGATTCCCAGTGTGTTGTAGACCTCGTCAATGGAGCCTTTGATGAATATCGACGAGTCATAACTCGGCACGATAAACATAGTTTCCGGTAACGTTTCTTCGATCAAACCTATCGCGTTTTGAACATTCTCAACAACATCGAGCGTATTCGCTTTCGATTGCTTGATAATGCCGATACCAATCATGTTGATACCGTTGCCACGGAAATCGGTTTTGTCGTTTTCGGCGTCCATTTCGACGCGCGCTATTTCCCCTAGACGAACGAGTTGCCCGGTGTCACCGCGAGCGATACTCAGTCGCCGGAAGTCATTCGGTGTTAAGTAGGTTCGCGCCACTCGAACGGAGAACTCGCGGTCAACCGACTCGACCTCACCCGCTGGTAATTCCACATTTTCTGAGCGGAGTTTATTTTCAACGTCAGTAACAGTGATGTTCCGAGCCGCCATCGCGTCACGGTCGAGCCAGATTCGCATCGCGTAGCGACGTTCACCGCCGAGGTTCACCCGTGCCACACCGTCCACAACGGAGAGACGATCGACAATGTAACGATCGGCATAATCAGTAAGCTCGAGTACCGTCATACTCTCACTGCGCAGGTTGTACCAAACTACGGTACTCTCGTCGGAGTTCGCCTTGGAGACTTCCGGTGGATCGACTTGCTCAGGAAGATTATCGAGCACTCGTGACACGCGGTCACGAACGTCATTGGCGGCAGCATCGATATCACGATTGAGGGTGAACTCGATATTAATACTCGAACGACCGTTGCGGCTGCTCGAATTGATATTTTTAATACCCTCGATACCACTGATGCGATCTTCAATAATTTGGGTAATTTGCGTTTCGACAATTTCCGCCGACGCACCGTTGTAGTCAGTATCGATAGACACTACAGGTGGATCAATATCGGGGTATTCACGCAATGGCAGCATTGTAAAACACACAATACCGAAAACAATCAGCAGAATATTAACGACTGAAGCGAAGACCGGACGTTTGACCGAAACATCAGAGAGAAACATGGCTTAGCCCTCCCGCACAGTTACAGAAACGCCGTCGCGTAGCCGCACAATTCCTTCTGTGACGATTTGTTGGCCGGGTTGAATACCGCCTAACACTTCAACAATGCCAGGCTTCCGACGACCAATTGTCACCTCAGTTTGCGTGGCGATATTGTCGTCTCCGATTACATACACATAGTGTCGGTCCTGCATCGGAACGATAGCTTTTTCGGGGACAATAATGGTTTCATCGACACTGCGCAGCAGGCTCACACGCAGCAGCATGCCGGGGCGCAATTTAATGGTTTCATTTGGGATAAGTGCGCGAACTAAAATAGAACGCGTGAGCGGATCGACACGAGAATCGATTCCACGAATTTCTCCGGTAAACTCCTCGCCAGGATAGGCGCCACTGCGGGCTGCAACTGTTTGTCCAACTTGGATGCTAGCGAAAAATAATTCAGGGACATTAAAATCTAATTTAATTGGCGTGATGTCATCAAGCGTGGTGATTTCTTGTCCAGGCGATACCAACGAGCCTACGCTGACATTACGAATCCCTAAACGGCCACCGAAAGGCGCTGTGATACGTTTCTGAGCTAATTGTGTTTCTGCCACTTCGAGTGCAGCAATGGTCTCTTTAACCAAGACATCTTGTGCTTCAAGCTGTTGTTGTGATGCCGCATTGGACCGAGATAAATCAAGTATACGTTGGTACTGCCGATTCGCTTCAGCTAGACGAAATTTGAGCTCTTGTACTCGCGCAGTTTCTTCCCGTGAGTCCAGTTCCACTAATAACTGACCAGCCTCAACGACATCACCATCGTCAAAATGCACGGCGGTGACGATATCTTGTGCTTGTGCTGTCACCACAATGGATTCATTTGCTTGCGCAGTACCTAAAGCTTCGATGGTATCCCGATATTCACTCATCTGAACCGCTTGGATACGCACTGGCACCGCTTGTTGCGGACGTTCTTCTTCAATCGCTGGCTCGTGAATGAAAAGCAAATAGGCTGCCGCCGCTGCAATGATGACGGCAAAAATAGTCACTGGATTGAAGAGGTTCCGTTTCGACATATAATCCTCGGTTACTGCGCACAGGGCTTGGGTGAGAATAAACTAGGTTTATTGTAACGCAGCATGCACCAAGGGCAGCCCCGCTTAACGCTCATTAAACGGGGTTTACCGCAAATAAGGATCAACGGTGGTAGGCAGGACTCAATTTATGGACCGCTTCAATAAATGCACCCGCATGATCAGGGTTCACTTCGGGATGAATTCCATGCCCTAAGTTAAAGACATGACCGTGTCCTTTGCCATAACTCGCCAGAATGGTGGCTACTTCTTCTTCTATACGTTGCGGTGAGGCATATAACACGCTCGGATCCATGTTTCCTTGCAATGCTACTTGGTCTTGAACCAACTGCCGCGCGGTACCCATATCGGTGGTCCAATCGACACCTAAAGCATCACAACCGGTTGCTGCCATATCAGCCAGCCAAGCGCCACCGCCTTTCGTAAACAAAGTAACAGGTACCGCACGACCATCAGCATGACGAGTTAAGCCAGCCACAATTTTCTTCATGTAGGCGAGGCTAAACTCACGATAATCGCGCGGACTCAGTACACCACCCCAAGTATCAAATACCATGACAGCCTGCGCACCGGCAGCAATCTGCGCATTCAAATACAGGATGACTGAGTCCGCGAGCTTATCGAGCAATAAGTGCATAGTTTTTGGTTCGGCAAATAGCATCTTTTTCACGACGCTAAAGTTCTTGGTGCTGCCGCCCTCGACCATATAAGTCGCGAGAGTCCAAGGACTGCCAGAAAAGCCGATCAGTGGCACTTTGCCACCGAGTTCGTGGCGAATGGTACGTACTGCATCGGTGACATAACGAAGCTCTTGCTCTGGATCTGGAATGCCCAGGTTTTCGACCGCTCGGTGATCACGCAGTGGTCGTTCGAAGCGCGGGCCTTCGCCTGCTTCAAAATACAAGCCTAATCCCATCGCATCGGGAATCGTTAAGATATCAGAGAACAGAATCGCGGCATCAAGAGGGAAGCGGCGTAGCGGTTGCATGGTGACTTCACAGGCTAACTCTGCATTCTTGCACAGGCTCATAAAATCACCAGCATGCGCCCGGGTAGCTTTATATTCAGGCAAATAACGTCCAGCCTGGCGCATCATCCAAATAGGCGTGCGTTCGGTCGGCTCGCGCATTAAAGCGCGCAGATAGACATCATTCTGTAGGGCTGGTTTGCTTAAGCTCATGCTATATCTCGTCTCGTCGCTGAATGGCGCGCATTCTATCAATCTTCGCCGGTGGTTTCCTGCTCAATTTTCCGTTTGAGGGAATCGATTAACTTATACGCGATGGTTCCCTGCGGCGGCACCCGCGGTAACGCATCAATCGGAAACCAATCGCCCTCTTCCAATTCGAATGGGTCGAGGTGGATTTCGCCTGCTTCCCACTCGGCGATAAACCCTATCATCAAAGAGTGCGGGAAAGGCCACGACTGACTGGCAATGTATTCGATGTTTCTGATTTCCACACCCGCTTCTTCCATCACTTCTCGAGCCAGCGTTTGCTCGAGCGTTTCGCCCGATTCGACAAAACCAGCGAGAACTGAAAACAGTCCCTCTGGATGACGCTTCCCACGAGCGAGAAGCACTTGGTTGCCTTTTCGAATGGCAACGATAATGCAGGGTGAAATGCGCGGATAGCAACGGTGCTGGCAACTGTGGCAATGCATCGCTAATTCCCAATCGACCGCTTGCATGCGCGTACCACAACGCCCACAAAACCTGTGAGTAAGCAGAAACTCGTTGAATTGCTTAGCTCGGGCAGCTACCGCAAACAACTCATCATCACCTTGCAGAAGTATCTCGCGAACGTTGCCAAACTCGCCCAGATCAGCAAATTGGGTATCACCATAATCAGCCATGACCAGATAACAATTCCGCTCACGAAGTTCGCCAAGGTAGACCACTTTATAGTCGCTGAGGTCAGGCATCGGAATTTGATTCAAGATGCCGTGTGGAGGTAAAGATTCGCCTCGTTCGAGGATGATCTCGCCGCCTGCCACTATGAACCACCATGCGGGCTCGTCGGCAGCTGGGCGTTGATAGGGTTTATTCATCTGATTCGACTCACAGGTACATGCTCTTTTACGATTATTCTGAGCGAAAACGGTTGACGGTAGCTTAGCATCATCAGTATGTTGAACACTATGTTCTGACAGGAGAATCGAATGCTAGAAAGGAACGAGCAAGCAAAGCAACGCTGGGGTGGTGCTCATAAATCAATCGACACCTGGCTGCATGCACGTCAAGACTTGCTAATTGAATACTTTAAGTTAGCGGGCTTACCGCCCTATGAGCGGGAGAGTCAGGCTTTGCCTGCGCTAGCGGACGTGCGTAATTTTTGCGGCATGCTCATGGATTACATTTCTGCCGGACACTTTGAAATCTACGACCACATTATTGAGTCGACCGATAAAGCGCCGCAAAGCACGCGTGATATTGCCAACGAACTGTTTCCATTAATCAGCGACACGACGGAAATAGCGCTCGACTTCAATGATCGTTACAGCGAACGCGATGAACGGTCCGATCTGAAGAATTTTGATCGCGAATTATCATCTCTTGGCGAAGCCTTAGAGTTACGCATGGAGTTTGAAGATCGTTTATTGGCGGCTCTTGATCAGCATGAATTGCTGCTCGTCGATAACCAATCGTAACAGACATAGAAAGCCAATAAAAAAACCAGCTCCGTGAGCTGGTTTTTTAGTTTCTGGGTAACTGATTAGTTACCTTCTGATTGAACTTCGGCAGCTGGCATTTCAGCTTCTTCTTGCTCAACAATGTCCAACAACTCCACTTCAAAAATGAGTGTTGAATTTGGTGGAATCATGCCGCCACCAACTTCGCGCTCACCGTAAGCTAAGTTAGCTGGGATCACGAAGCGATACTTGGAACCAACACCCATCAACTGAACGCCTTCAGTCCAGCCCGCAATCACACGATTCAGTGGGAATACAGCAGGTTCGCCGCGCTCGAATGAGCTATCAAATACTTCGCCATCAATCAGCGTGCCTTCGTAATGAACTTCAACAATGTCTGTTGCTACTGGCTTCGGAGCATCATCTGGTGCCGCACTGATAACTTCGTACTGCAGGCCTGATTCCGTAACCATTACGCCTTCTTTTTTGGCGTTTTCAGCAAGGTACGCTTCGCCTTCGGCTTGTGCTTTGCCGCCAATGACTTGCTGACGTTGTTCGACAACCATTTCTTGCATTTGCGTCAACAGTGCTTCGGCATCTTCTTGGCTGATTTTTGATTCAGCTTTCAATGAGTCGACAAAGCCTGCAATAACCAACTGGCGATCTAAAACGAATTCAGCTTCTTCTTGATTCGTTAAATTTGTTGCGACAAAAGTACCTACAGATGAACCCAGTGCATAGGCCATGCGGTCGCGTTCTTCGGTCGGTTCGACTTCGCTTACTGGGTATGGTTCTGGCTTACTACAGCCAACAATTGCCACTGCTAAAGCAGTCAGAACAAATGGCTTAACTAATTGCTTCATGTACATCTCCATCATTGAATTCTGTATGAGAGTAGGTTGTAATTCGCTGCGGTCACTATACTACACATAAAGAAGGGTGTTTGCCTATGGCAGCTCAAAAAGAAGACGAGTTTAACGAGAGACTTACACAACTGGAAAGTCAGCTAGCGTTTCAGGAAGATGAAATTGCCTCATTGAACCAACTCGTCACCAGTCACAACGATGAGTTGCAAATGTTGCAGCGTAAAATGGCGTTGCTGATAGAGAAATTTCAGCAAATTCAAGAACGTGGTAATGATGATTCGCAAGACCCTGCCGCGGAGATTCCACCGCACTATTGATCAAAAGCGACTGAGCCCGTATAACATGTAGTCCACTTTTCGGAGGATTCATGTCGCAACAACATCCAATCATCGCTGTAACGGGCTCATCTGGGGCAGGTACAACGACGACCAGTCAGGCACTGCGACACATTTTTCGCACGCAAAATTTGCAAGCTGCATTCGTTGAGGGTGACAGCTTTCATCGCTATTCGCGGCCGGAAATGGAATTAGCGATTCGGAAAGCTCAAGAGCAAGGCAAGCACATCAGTTATTTTGGCCCTGAAGCGAATAACTTTAATCGACTGGAATCCTTATTCCGCGAGTACAGTGAAACGGGTACGGGCCAAACCCGTCGTTACTTACACAACTTTGATGATGCGGTTCCTTATCACCAAATGCCGGGCACCTTTACTCCTTGGGAAGACTTACCGAGTGATACCGACCTACTCTTCTATGAAGGCCTGCATGGCGGCGTAACTGGCGATGACTATGACGTTGCCCAATATGTCGACTTGTTGATTGGCATGGTCCCCATCGTCAACTTAGAGTGGATTCAAAAGTTGATGCGTGACACCTCCGAAAGAGGTCATTCTCGTGAAGCCGTAACACAAAGTATTGTGCGCAGTATGGAAGATTATATTCACCATATCGTGCCGCAGTTCTCGCGTACCCACATCAACTTTCAGCGTGTGCCAACCGTGGATACCTCGAATCCGTTTAGCGCAAAAGATATTCCGTCATTGGATGAAAGCTTTGTCGTCATTCGCTTCCGCGGCATGCGCCACGTAGACTTTCCCTATTACTTGCAGATGATTGATGGTTCATTCATGTCGCGCATGAATACCTTAGTCGTGCCCGGTGGGAAAATGGTATTCGCTATGGAATTGATACTGGCGCCGCTGATTGACGATCTCATGTCGAAGAAACGTCACGGCGGCGAACTAGACTGGATCTGCCGCTAACTTCAAGTGAATAGTAAATAGGGAATAGGGAATAGGGAACAAGGAACAGGGAATAGGGACTAGAACTACAAAAAAGACACTATCTTAGCTCTTTTTAGGTTCTGCTGTTCACAGTTCTGCTGTTCACAGTTCACTGTTCACTGTTCACTTTCCAGAGAGCCATTGGGTTTGTGCTTGCGCGCCGCGGTCTTGGGCTAGCAGTGGGCGTAGAAACTCAAGTAAGGCTGGAGCTTGTTGGGTCAGTCCGTACGGTGGATTGATGAACAACATCCCGCACCCATTCAGCTTAGTGTTGTCGAGTGGCTCACGAATGAGCAAATCAACCGCATACACTTTGTCTGCTTGTGGCAAGGCCAAGACCCGTTGATGAAACTCACCGATGGTGAGCGGATCTTTGATGGGATACCAGACTGCGTAAACACCGGTACTCCAGCGTTTCAGTGCCGCTTGTAACGCATTAATGACTTGGTCGAATTCATCGCGCTGCTCAAAAGGTGGGTCAATCAATACCATGCCGCGTTTTTGTGGCGGCGGTAACAACGCCTTCATGGCAGCGTAGCCATTTTCTTGCTGCAACACTTTCACTTGCCGTTGCCGCCGAAAATTGACCGCAAGCTCCATCGCATCCAGTGGGTGCAATTCACATAATGTCAGCTGATCTTGTTCACGCAAATGCGCTTGTGTCAGCCACGGTGAACCCGGGTACCAGCGCATAATATCGCCGTCATTTAATGAACGCACTGCTGCCACATAACCCGCTAGTGCTTCAGGAACCTCAGCCGCTTGTAGCAAGCGACCGATACCCTGTTCCCACTCTGCGGTTTTCTGAGCTTGTTCACCGGTCAAATCATACATGCCGATGCCTGCGTGGGTATCCAACACAAACATCGGTTTATCTTTTTGCGTAAGGTAGTCTAAACACACCCATTGCAAAGCATGTTTCAAAACGTCAGCAAAATTGCCTGCATGGTAGCTATGACGGTAGTTCATGAGGTTCGTTACTCAGTTGCCGCTTCAATACTAAAGCTATGCGTCACATTCACTGCAACTTCTAGCATTTTCGCGACTGAGCAATACTTCTCAGCACTCAATTGCACCGCTCGCTCCACATGCTTTTCGGCGATATCCGTACCGGTGACCACAAAATGCAAATGAATATCTGTAAACACCGCTGGCGTCGCATCGGCACGCTTACCATCCACGTCACAGCGCACAGCCGTCACTTGCTGACGAGTTTTCTCAAGAATAGACACCACATCCACAGATGAGCAGCCACCAGCAGCCATGAGTACCAGCTCCATAGGACTCGCGGCAGTGGCTTTATCGCCATCCATTCGCACGGTGTGGCCAGAGCCCGACTCAGCGGAAAACTCCATGCCTTGTACCCATTTCACTTGCGCATGCATTGCTGCTGCCATCGTCATTTCCCTCGCTCGACTAAAACTTTAGACCTGGCGCAAACTTCTCCGGCAACGTTGAGCGCTCTGCTTCAACGGATGCCACAGGGTACGCACAATAATCGGCCGCATAATAAGCGCTGGCTCGATGATTACCACTGGCGCCAATACCACCGAATGGCGCAGCACTGCTCGCGCCGGTGATAGGTTTGTTCCAATTCACAATACCTGCACGAATGCGCTTAAAGAAGTACCGGTAGGTGTCTTCGCTGTCACAAAGAATTCCTGCCGACAAACCGAAACTAGTGTTATTCGCTTCGGCGATAGCCGCATCAAAGTCAGAATACCGATACACTTTCAGGAGCGGGCCAAAATGCTCGATATCCGGCATTTCCTCAACGTTGGTGACATCCAAGATTCCAGGTGTCACGAAACCCAGATGATGATCTTTTTGCTCCATTCGCAGCAAAACTTTGGCGCCCGCATCAATCAGGTCGTTCTGCGCACTCACCATGTCTTTTGCAGCTTTGGCTGAAATCATCGCCCCCATAAACGGTTGCGGATCGGCCTGATAATCGCCAATTTCAATGGCCTTGGTCACTTCCAAAAGACGTTGCAAAATGGCATCGCCCTGCTCACCCTTTTGGATAAACAAGCGGCGCGCACAAGTACAACGCTGCCCCGAGGTAATGAACGCCGACTGCACGATGTCATGCACGGCTGCATCGATATCACTGACGTCATGAACGAGCAGCGGATTATTACCACCCATTTCTAATGCCAAGATTTTATCTGGACGGCCACCAAATTGCTTATGCAATACATGTCCAGTCGACGATGAGCCCGTGAAGAACAAGCCATCAATTTGTGGGTGTGCAGACAGCGCTTTACCAGTTTCTACGAGGCCTTGAACTAAATTCAGAACACCATTCGGTAAGCCCGCTTGCTGCCACAATTTCACCGTGAACTCAGCAACTTTAGGAGTCATTTCGCTTGGCTTAAACACCACCGTATTCCCGGCTAGGAGTGACGGCACGATATGACCGTTCGGCAAATGCCCTGGGAAATTATATGGGCCATACACAGCCACAACACCATGGGGTTTATGGCGAATAAATGCTTTCGCACCGGGCATCGGATTCTCAACCGTTCCCGTACGCTCCTGATAAGCGCGCTCTGAAATCGCAACTTTACCGATCATGGCACCGACTTCGGTCAGCGTTTCCCACACTGGCTTACCTGTTTCTTGAGCGATAGTGAGTGCTAACTCTTGTTTATTCGCCTCAAGTAACTCGGCAAACTTTTGACAGATACTGAGACGCTCGGAAAAGTCTTTGTCTGCCCACGCGACAAAAGCTTCACGGGCTGCATAAATAGCACGCTCGACCTGTTCTTCCGTTGCGGCCTTGCCTTCCCAAACCACTTCGTCACGGGCCGGGTCGATCGATTTGAATGAATCACCGGCTCCGGCAACCCATTCACCATTAATAAATAAATTCTGTTCAGACATTCTGTTCTCCAGTTGCAACTGTGAGGCGCTCTTCAATATCTTAATTAAAGAGCGACGATACGAACTGCATCATCTGCTTTCAAGCGCAGTCCGGCGGCACTTTCCGCATCGATAACAAGATGGTCAATCACC
>PYVG01000217.1 GCA_003030745.1 Pseudidiomarina aestuarii
AATTGCTCAAGTGCCAGAAGTGGAACGCGTCTTTGGTAAAGCAGGTCGGGCTGACACAGCAACCGATCCCGCACCACTGACTATGCTCGAAACCACCATTCAGTTGAAACCTGAAGCGGAGTGGCGGGACGGTGTAACCATTCAAGATATCATCGCCGAACTCGATGCGACTGTCCAAGTGCCGGGTATTACCAACGCTTGGGTACAGCCTATCAAGACCCGTATCGATATGTTATCCACCGGTTTGAAAACGCCGCTTGGACTCAAAATTGCCGGTCCTGATTTAGCCGAGATTCAGCAGCTCGGACAAACTATCGAGCAAGAGCTTGCCGATGTAGCAGGCATTGCTTCAGTCTATGCTGAGCGACCTGCGGCAGGACGTTACATTGAAATTCAGCCCGATTTAGCACGTGCGGCACGCTACAACGTGAGTCAGGCGGAGTTGCAGCGAGTTATCCAGTTTGCTATTGGCGGTGGGCGTATTGATGAAACGGTTGAAGGGACAGAACGTTATCCCATTA
>PYVG01000218.1 GCA_003030745.1 Pseudidiomarina aestuarii
GATGAAGATCGCGCACGGCAGCCATTTCGGTCGACCAACGATCGATTACTGTTGGCGCATAATGGCGAATTCTATGATTTTAAACGAATTCGCGCAGACCTGACGGCTCAGGGCGCACGGTTTCGGACGAAGAGCGACTGTGAATTTGTGTTGCACTTGTTTGAGCGCGTGGGATTGGAAGCAACATTGAAAGAACTGCGTGGTGAGTTTGCTTTTGCACTCTTTGATCGCGACGAAGACGCGCTGTATCTAGTGCGGGACCGCTTCGGCATCAAGCCACTGTATTACACCGAAACCGACAACGGTTTGGTATTTGGTTCGGAATTGAAGGTTTTGTTCGCGCACCCCGATGTCAAACGTGAGTTTTCGACCGAAGGTCTTCTGCATCAGCTTATTCAAGTCATGGTGCCGGGTTCGACTGCGTTCGAGGGCATTCACCAAGTCGCGCCAGGTCATGTGGTAAAAGTGACTCGGAAGTCGGGCAAACTAGCGATTGAAACGAGCAAATATTGGGAT
>PYVG01000219.1 GCA_003030745.1 Pseudidiomarina aestuarii
ACACAAATTGCGCAAGCAACTCGATTGGGTGTGGCTTACTCGGGCTTAAAAATACCAATCAATGAGCTGCTCGGTGTCGGTTTGCTTTCTGGAGATTCTTTCTCTGCTTCGCGGTCGGCAAAGTGATGACCGCAGTGTACGCATTCAACCTGTTCGTGCTCTTGTCCGTCGCGCGTTTCAATACGCAATAATAGCGTGTCTTGCGTTTTACATTGCGGACATTGAGCGCCCGCGATAAACCGTTTCCGTGTAGTAGCCATATTCACCTCGGTTGGCATGCGGTATAATTGTCTCAGAATTTCACACGATATGCAGCCTTTCACTGGATAGTAACCATGATCACAATTCGCGACATGAGCCTCATGCGCGGCGGCACGACGTTGCTCCAACAAACCAACATCACCATTTTCCCGGGCCACCATGTAGGTTTGGTCGGACGCAATGGCACTGGCAAGTCGTCACTGTTTGCGCTGCTGCGCGGTGAACTCCAAGTGGAACAAGGGAATTGTGACTTA
>PYVG01000220.1 GCA_003030745.1 Pseudidiomarina aestuarii
AGATCGATCTTCAGCGTGTGCTGCTGCACCGTTTGAATCAATGCTTGAACTTGGTCTAAATCAGCGAGGTCGGCTTGCACGCCAATCGCACCTTTTGATTCCAGCTCTTCAACGCCGGCTTTGGACGTATTGTAGTGAGCAAAAACGAGATAGTCTTCGGCGAGGAGGGCTTGCGCTAACTCGAAACCAAAGCGGCGGCCAGCGCCAGTAATAAGTGCGACACGCTGCGTCATAAAGTAACTTGCTCCTGCTCGGTTAATCGGTGTGCGATAGGCCGTAATGATGGGATGGCGCTCGCTAGATAATCAGGAACGGATTCCCAGACATCCTCATCAATAGCTCCCAGAATATCGATATCCATCGGTCGGTCTTTCTTGCTGCATTCGGGGTCATCGCGGTCACGACCCAATTCGGTCTCAATTTTGTTGAATGCCATCTTCAACACTTCTGCATCAAGCTGTGTCGCTATCACGAATAGGGAATTTAAAAAATCATGTTCGGTGTCGATATCGACA
>PYVG01000221.1 GCA_003030745.1 Pseudidiomarina aestuarii
CATCATGAATAGGCTTCAACGCCACCAACATTTGAATCGTTGAGCAGTTTGGGTTGGCGATGATATTGCGATTACGGAAATCAGCTAACGCATGACCGTTCACTTCGGGTACGACCAAAGGAATGTCCGGTTCGTAACGAAATTCCGAGGTGTTATCAATCACGATACAACCGGCGTCTGCTGCACGCGGTGATGATTCCGACTCCGACTCCGCAACACAAGCGGATGCAGAGAAAGATGCAGCAGATGAGTCTGAGTCAGAGTTATCGCTGGATTCCATGCCAGACTTGGAGTTCGAACCTGTTGCTGAGCCAGAAGTAGAGCCAGAAGTAGAGCCAGAAGTAAAGTCTGAGCCAGAATCAGAATCAGAGCCAGAACTTGATTCAAGTCTTGAACTCAAGCAACAGTCGGAAGAAGACTCCGTAGAGTCTGCAGACAGCGATGCTGAGCCCGAACACGATATGGATTTGATTGATATCGAAACCTTGTTGGAAGAGGCGGATGCTGAAGCCAA
>PYVG01000222.1 GCA_003030745.1 Pseudidiomarina aestuarii
TGCGGTACTGTGGGTGACATCGAGTCACAACCCTTTTTAGAAGCCATCCGCCAACTCGGGACTGAAGTCGGCCGTGATCGCACGCTATTTATGCATTTGACGCTGGTGCCATTCCTCGGCGCCGCGGGTGAAGTGAAAACGAAGCCAACGCAGCATTCTGTGAAAGAATTGCGCTCGATTGGTATTCAGCCGGACATTTTGATTTGCCGGTCTGACCGCGCGTTACCAGGTAATGAGCGTTCAAAAATTGCGTTGTTTACCAACGTTGAAGAGCGTGCAGTCATCGGTTTGAAAGATGTCGATAGCATCTACAAAATCCCAGCGATTCTGAAATCACAAGGCCTCGACGAAATCGTTGTCAGTCGTTTCCGACTTGATCGCCCCGAGGCGAATCTAAGCGAGTGGGAACAGGTTCTCTATCAAGAGTCGAACCCCAGCGGTGAAGTCACAGTTGGTTTCGTCGGCAAATATATTGAGCTTCCAGATGCTTATAAATCAGTGAATGAGGCGTTT
>PYVG01000223.1 GCA_003030745.1 Pseudidiomarina aestuarii
TCGTTATCAATATGCGCTCGCGCCTTGGCATCGGCGGGAACCTTGTGAACCTCATGCTGCATACAACCTCCTGTTGGGGAAATGCGTTATTCGTTGTTCGTTGTTCGTCCGCGCTTCGCGCTGTTCGTTTGAACAACAGTGCTTAAAGAGTGAGTGCAACGAACGTTCGAACAACGAACAGCGAAGCGTACCAACAACGAACAACGCTCTTTAGCTTTGCTATACCTTCATGGAAATAGGCTTTTGAAGCCATTAGACCATAGTCTAGATTGATTAATGACTCCATCCCAACGATGCTTTTTAGGCATTTTACACACGCTTTCTTATTGGGAGGAGCACAGCAATGCTGCATAACAAACTACAGAAATCGCTGATTGCCAGTGCAGTACTCGGAGCTATCGTATCAGCTCCAGTGATGGCCGATGAAGGTCCAACTTGGAAATTTAGTGGTTACGTCAAACTTGACGCGTTCGCATCCGACTATGGCGATGGCACTGCGCCAGCAAGTGGC
>PYVG01000224.1 GCA_003030745.1 Pseudidiomarina aestuarii
TTGCCGACTTGATCTGTCAGCGTTGCGTAATATGATTCGCACTCTGGACCACTGATTAGATTGGCCAGTAACTCGGTCGTTTTCGCTTGATGATCAACAACCACCAAGGTCTCGGCGAGGTAAAATTGATAGTCAGGGCAATCGTTGTCGCCGTTTGGCACATCGGGCAGTTGCTCAAATGACGCGACATAGTCGTACGCGAACACGCCCCCCAGAAAAATGCCTAACGGATGCGGCTGTGTCTGCTGTAGACGTTGCTGCAAGATGCGCAAGGGTTCATCGTTAGCGAGAGCGCGCAGACGTGAATCTTCGTCGAGTGTCGTAGCTGGTGCTGTCACATTTACGGTCAATTCGGTCGCTGTTTGTTCGATTGCGAAGGCGTCATTCTGCAGCTCAGCCGCTAACCAGGGTAAGAGCTGTTGACCATTATTCGTGAGTGCTTTGACACGAATGGTTTGATGCTGGCAGGTAATCTGCAGCGCAGCAGTGACCATGACCAAGCTTTTCAGAC
>PYVG01000225.1 GCA_003030745.1 Pseudidiomarina aestuarii
GACCCATCGCAATGGCGCTGGTTTGATGTCGAGGTGTTGATATTTAAACATTCGAGTAGTGACGTCACCGAGCAATTCCCGTGGCTACCGCCGCGTCCTGTCCAAAATGCGCGCAATGATTTATTGACCTCTTACTATGCACCAAACTTTGGTAGCTTCCTGTACGAAACAGATCCGTGCGACTACGACAATGCGCTAATGAAAGGCGAAGCTATTTGGTTGTGCCACCAGCCTAATGAACTCGATTTAAGCTACAACAAAACGCTGACAATGCCGCTCGCCCGCCTCAACCGATTTGATGCTGCGCCGGTCAACGTAGTTGATGGCTTTGGTGGTGAAATGGAGAAGTCTCCACGGCCATTTTTACTGCCCTCAACGGACATGGAACTGATTGAGCTGCGTGAAAACTTAATGCGCCGAAATGTCGGCAAACCTCTATTACACCAAGTAGTCCGGCAGCCCGTATTCAACCGTTCTGATAGCTATACATTCCGGGTATTTGGTG